>JADGPS010000089.1 GCA_017882285.1 Paludibacter sp.
TGAACGGGAATTATGATTATTCATATTTCGATTATGGTCGAATGAAAGGCAGGATCAATCAGATTCCATTTCAACAGGATGCTGCCGGTGGACATGGTTATGTGTTGTATGCAGCTTACCAGAAATACCATGATGCACGTTATCTGACACATGCCAAATCGGCTATCGCTGCTCTTAATGGGCAAAAAGAAAGTCGTTTTTACGAGATTTTGCTTCCAATGGGAATTTACACCGCTGCACGTTTAAATGCCGAACAGGGAACAAACTACAACGTCCAAAAGATGATTAATTGGGTTTTCGAAGGTTGCAAAAGCCCCAAAGGACGGAATGGTTGGGGAGTGATAGTTGGGAAGTGGGGTGAATATGATGTCAGCGGATTACAAGGCAGTATCATTGATGGCGGTGGATATGCTTTTTTGATGAACAGTATGAAAATGGCCTGGCCACTGGTTCCTATGGTAAAGTACGAACCTCAGTTTGCACGTGCAATTGGGAAATGGATGTTGAACAATGTTAATTCAGCCCGCTTGTTTTTCCCTAATGAAATTCCGGTTGGAAATCAATGGCTTCCCAAGATGAAAGATTACACCCATTCATTGGTTGCTTACGAAGGACTTCGTTTTTCGGATTGTTACAATAAACCTAAATTGAAAGGTGTTCATCCGGTAGCATTGGGTGATGGACCAAACTGGAATCCTAAAAATCCCAAAGAATCTATGTTTAGTTTGTACAGCACATCACCGGTAGGAATAATGGGGGCGCTGGTTGATACTACAGATGTGAAAATGATTTTGAGGTTAAACTGCAATAAAACCGATTTCTATGCGAACACCACTTATCCGACCTATTTGTATTATAACCCTTACACAGTTTCCAAAAATGTAACTTATCATACTTCGGGAACTGTAGATGTATTTGATATTATTTCTAAAAAATATATAGCGAAAGCAATCTTATCTGATATGCAAATTGTTATACCTGCAGATCAGGCTTGTTTGCTGGTGGAGTTGCCTGCAGGAGTAAAAATAGTAAACAAAAATAACAAGTTGGAAGTAAATGGAATTACAATATCCTATAAATGATTAATTGCTCAATATTAATTACCTTATATCTATCAAAATGAAAAAAACATTATTTCTTATTTTTCTGAGTAGTATTAGTTATGTCTTACAAGCCCAGGATCTGATTCAGATTAGTGGTATTGTAAAGGACGCTGTCACTAATGAACAACTTATTGGGGTCAATGTGATGATAACCGGAACACAAACCGGGGCAATCACCGGTATAAACGGCGATTTTTCCATTGCTGCTCCTCAAAACGGAACGCTTAAAGTTTCTTATATTGGTTATGCAACGCAAGAAGTTCAAATTAGTGGGCAAAAGAATCTTGTTATTATGCTTACTGCCGAAAGTAAATTGATCGACGAAGTAGTAGTAGTCGGTTATTCTGTTCAAAAGAAACGGGATGTGTTGGGTGCCATCAGTAAAGTCGATGGTGCTGAACTTTCTAAAATCCCTTATGCATCGGCACAACAAGCACTGCAAGGACGTGTTGCCGGCGTTCAGGTAGCCTCTCAGACCGGTGCGCCGGGAGCTCCAATTTCTGTTCGTATTCGGGGAACAGGCTCAATCAGTTCTGGCAATGATCCTTTGTATATTGTGGATGGAATTCCTGTAGAAGGTGCTCTCAATAACCTTTCACCTAACGAGATAGAAAGTATGTTGATACTGAAAGATGCTTCTTCGGCTGCCATTTATGGCTCTCGTGCTAACAATGGTGTTGTTCTTATTACTACCAAAAGCGGAAAAGCGGGCGAAGCAAAAATCACCTACAATACACAAATCGGATTTCAAACTCACGGCAATCTGACAAAGATGGCAACCACTGACCAATACATTCAAATGTATAATGAAGCGGCTACGGCAGATAATAAAACTTCCATTGTGCAAAGAGACCTTATTGCAGGTAGTTGGTTAAAAGACTTTCCGAATGTCAACCATTTGGAAGAAATATTTCGAACAGCTCCCATTCAATCACACGAGTTATCGATAAGTGGCGGAGACGAAAAAACGAAATACCTTGTTTTTGCTTCCTATTATAACCAGGATGGTATTCTGAAAAACACGAATTATGAACGTGCCAGTGTGCGTTCAAATATCAGTTCTGATGTCAAAAAATGGTTGCATCTTGACCTAAATGTAAGCGGTGGATTGTCTTCCAATCGTACTGTTTCAAGTTCAGGCGACGGATATGTAAGCGAAGGTGGTAGTGTGGTTCGATACGCTTTATACAGAAGTCCTGCTATTCCGGTGTACGATGCGCAAGGTGGATATGTTGATCTTCCATCCTCCTATTATGGTAATTCAGTTTACAATTCCTTTTTCGGCGATGGTTATAGTCCTGAAGGATTGGCTGCCAATACCGACCGCGTGAAGAAAATCAAGTCATTACTGACTACAGGAAATATGATTATCAAATTTCCGGAAAATCTTTTCCTGAAAACTTCTTTTGGACTTGATTATGCCAATGCCGAAATGCGTGAATTCTACAATGTCTGGATGTTGGATAGAGCCAACAGCCCGAACGCATTAAATATATCAAGTACGACGGATATTAACTGGACATTAAACAGTACATTGAATCACAGCATAAAATGGGGTGAAAACAACAACCTGGCTTCCCTACTCGGTGTCGAAGCCATTAAAAAATCGGGAACCAGTTTGGGTGTAAGTGATAGTGAATTTGCGAATACCGATCCGAATTTTCTTTATATCGGTAAAGGTGGAGTTGGAAAAAGTTCAGCCGGTCAAGGCGAGTGGGGTTCCAGTCTGCTATCATTCTTCGGAAATGTAAATTACAATTACAATCAACAATATTATTTGTCAGGAATCGTTAGGCGTGACGGTTCATCCCGTTTTGTCGGTAAAAATAGATGGGGAACATTCTATTCCGTTTCGGGCGGCTGGAATATTGATACCGAAGATTTCATGAAAGATATGCCGAATATCAGCAAACTGAAACTTCGTGCGGGTTATGGCTCCGTTGGAAACCAGGAAATTGCATTATACGCTAATTTAGACCGGTATTCACCTAATTATTACTACCCTTTTGGTGGAGCAAGTTACAATGGATATGCGCAAACAACGCTCGGAAATAATGATTTAAAATGGGAATCCAGTAATCAGTTTAATGCAGGTGTCGATTTGGAAATGTTCAAGGGAGCATTTGGGGCTTCACTCGATTATTACTACAAAGTAACCAGCGACATGCTCGTTGTAGCACCACTTCCACCATCGGTGGGATATGCTTCACCACCCTGGATTAACAGCGGGAATATGCTGAATACAGGTATTGACCTTGAATTATTCTATCGGAAAAATTATAAAAACGGTGGATTTAATATCTCCCTAAACGGTGGATATGTATACAACAAAGTAGTAAAATTAGATGCCCCCTATTACGGAGGGATGGTTGATACCGGCGTGTACGCAACGAAAACAGAAGTGGGACACCCTATAGGATCGTTTTATTTATACCAAATGGATGGAATCTTTCAAAATGCAACAGATGTACTGACATCGGCTTATCAGGGCAAAGGTATACAACCCGGTGATGTGAAATATGTTGATCAAAATCATGATAATGTGATTGATTCTAAAGACAGGGTTTACGTGGGAAGTGCTATGCCATCTGTTACAGCCGGACTTAATCTTTCGGGCAATTATAAAGGATTCGATATGTTGGTATTTTTCCAGGGAGCTTTCGGTCAAAAGGTATTCTCACAGGTAAATTATGATATCGAAGGTTTCTATCGCGGATTTAATGTTACTGAAAGATACTATCTGGAACATTGGACAGGTGAAGGAACTTCCAACACCCAACCACGTGCTTCATGGGCTGCAAAATCGAATAATGTAAAAGCATCAACCCGGTTTCTGGAAGATGCATCTTATGTCAGACTGAAGAATATGCAAATAGGTTATACCATACCAAATACAAAAAAAATAAAGATTCAAACTGTCCGCATATATGTAGGTGCAACAAATTTACTCACGTTTACAAAATATTCCGGACTTGACCCTGAAATGACCGTCAGTCTTAATTCTGTTGCTGAAGGTGATCGTGCTAATGGAATTGACTGGGGAACCTATCCAGTAGCTAAAAATTATACATTTGGAATGAACATAACCTTTTAATCGATAACAATCATGAAAACAAGACTCTATATAATAGCTATTGCGTGCATTAGTTTATTCAGTTCATGCACCGATTTTTTAACTTCTGAATTAAAAGCAGATTACACTTCAGAGAATTACTATACAACACCCGAAGCTGCTACCATGGCAGTTACCGGAATATACAATTCGCTGTATGGAAGTAACACGCTGTGGGTTTTTGGAGATGTAGCATCAGACGATGCAGTTAAAGGTGGTAATGCCGGCGATCAGGCTGACATTAATGCTATAAACGATTTTACCGCTCCTTCGGATAATGGATTTATAAATACTTTTTGGCAATCGTCCTACGAAACTATTGCCCGTGCCAATAATGCGATAACCTACATAAGTCCTATGAATATTGATGTGACTTTAAGGAATCGACTGGTGGGCGAAGCTAAATTTCTACGCGCCTATGCATATTTCAATCTGGTAAATATCTATGGAAAAGTGCCACTGAAACTGCAACCACAACTTACCTCCGAAACAGTCAATGTAGGGTTGAGCGAAGTAAGTGCTGTTTATGCTCAAATTGAAAAAGATCTGACAGAAGCCATTGCTGTTCTTCCGGTTTCATATGAAACTGAAGTCGGACGGGTAACTCAGGGAGCCGCTTACGGATTATTGGCCAAAGCAGAACTTTATCAACAGAAATACACCGAATGCCTGACAAATATTCAGGCATTGGAAAATTTACATAAATACGATTTGCTAAAGAACTATGCCAATTTGTTTAAGGCAGGAGCCGAAGACAGTGTGGAAGTCGTTTTTGGAATCCGCTACATTAACAGTACGTCAGTAATACTTGGAAACGGTTTAAATGTTTGGTTTGCTCCGGCTATCGAAGGCGGTTATTATTTCAATGCCCCGACTCAAAACTATGTAGATGCATTCGTTGATAAAACAATTGATGGAAATGATGACCCACGTTTGGATGCCTCTATTGGCCGCGATGGGAAACCATGGTTTAACAATACAACTTTCTCATCGTCCTGGTCTGAAGCAACCGGTTATCTCGTGAAAAAATATGACGAAACCATGCCTGTCGGGTCAACGAAAAGCCAATCGACTATTCCCTATAATGCCATTCGATACGCCGACATTTTGCTAATGAAAGCAGAAGCTTTAAATGAAAAAGGCGGTGCGGATGCCGTAGCAAAAGCTGCAACAGAAGTAAACCGCGTGCGTAACCGGGCAAATTTATCTCCAACAACTGCAAGTACACAAGCTGCCATGCAAACCGTGATACGAAACGAACGCCGCAAAGAACTCGGGTTTGAATTTCACCGGTTTTTCGACCTGATGCGTTGGGGACAAGCTACCGCGGAAGCTGCTTTGGGAACAGACCTGAAATGGACAGCGCCCCGTTTCTACTTTCCACTTCCACAATCGGAACTGGATACAAATAAAGCATTAAAATAATTCAAATACTAACTCTCAATTAAACAACCAATTTTAAATTAAAAAAATCATGAAAACAAATCTTTTCAAAACTGCATTTATTGCATGTGTTTCATTGGCACTTTTTGCCGGCGTATTTAGCTCTTGTAAAACGACTGAGCCGGTTACGGCTGACACAGCGAAATTAACTGCTGTAATTGATTCTTGTACCTCGCTTTTAGCCAGTGCAACAGTAGCAACCGATTATCCGGCAGCTGCAACAACTGAATTTCAAGCCAAGCTTACTACTGCCAAAACAGCCGCTGCCGACAAAGCTATAACACAAACAGCAGTTGACAATTTAGTAGTACAATTAAGAGCTGCTAAAGACGCATTTCTGGCTGCGGCTTATGGTGCAATTCCAAAATCTGCATTATTAATGGGAATGACTTTTGACGAAACAGTAACCTCAAACCAGTTTACGACTGAAGGTAAACCTTGGACTGCAGTTCTAACAAAAGGACCATCTGAAATCTTTGGAACAGCAACTAATTTGCCTACCTTTAAAGCAGGTAAAAAGGGGAATGCCATTTATTTCAACAATGGTTCCCACCTTGAAATCAGCAATTATACAGCAGCAGATTTATTAGGGAAACAATTATCAATCTCGGTATGGGTAAAACCTGATTCAACAAGAGCTGGAAACTACATTATGTCTTATAATTATTGGAATTCATGGAAATTTCAATTACAGGAACAAAATAAACCATTCTTCACCATACACACCAATGCTGATGGTTGGGTAGATGCAGACAATCAAGCCGATTTATCTGCTCCAAACAATGCATGGACACATTTAGTGGTAACTTTGAATATGGATACCAAAATATTGACTTTTTATGTGAATGGTGCAAGTACTATGGAATGGGATGCTACAACGAAACCCGGATTAACTGGCACAGGAGCCTGGGTATATAAAAACACATTGCCTTTAATGATCGGAGCTTGTACAACTTATGCTGAAGCAAATGCAACATGGGACTGGGTTTGGGCAAAAACACCTGCAAACTGGGATGGTTTTGTTGGCTCGATGGATGAACTGAAAGTTTATAATATCGCTTTGACTGCCGGACAGGTTGCCAAATTGTACAAAGACGAAAATAAATAAAAGTATGTATTAGTTTTTCTGAAAAGGGACTTGATCTTATTCGTAAGTCAAGTCCCTTTGTTTTAAAGACAGTAATTGGTTTTACAACAATAAAGCAAAGTTATACACTGGAATAGTAAGGAAACAAGCTTGTATAGGAAGAAAACAAGTCCGCATAGGACGGAAACAAGTATGCAAAGGAAGAAAACATGTCTGCATAGGACGGAAACAAGCTTGCATAGGAAGGAAACAAGTCTGCATAGGACTGAAACAAGCTTGCATAGGACGGAAACGCTCCCGCAGAAAATGAAAACCAACAAAAACAGGAAGAATAGAAGTGTAAGAATTTCTGATTTTTGGTGTGTTTATTTATAAGTTTAAAAGAAATACAATGTTACGAAATGCATTGAAATATTTACTAATTCTACTTTCAATAAACGGTTTTGCTCAAACGAGTGGATTGAATACTTCTGAAAAATGGTGGAAGGAAACTGTTTTTTATCAGATTTATATGCCTTCTTTTCAGGATAGCGATGGCAATGGAATTAGCGATTTTAAAGGAATGACGACCCGACTGGATTACCTTCAAACCTTAGGGATTAAAGGCATCTGGCTTACTCCTTTTCTGAAATCACCTAAAGTGGATAACGGTTATGATGTGGCTGACTATTATCAGATTGATCCTATTTATGGGAATACGGACGATTTCACTAACTTCCTAAAAGAATCCCATAAGCGGGGCATAAAAGTGATCATGGATATGGTGGTCAATCATACTTCAACCGACAGCAAATGGTTTCAGGAATCCCGGAAATCGAAGGACAATCCCTATCGCGATTATTATATCTGGAAAGATAAACCCAATAACTGGGAATCCTTTTTTGGAGGAGGAGCGTGGCAACTGGACACACTCACCCATCAGTATTATTTACATAAATTTGCGGTGCGCATGGCCGACCTGAACTGGTCAAATCCTGCAGTCGTAAAAGAAGTTCAGAAAGTGCTCCGTTACTGGCTCGATTTAGGAATCGATGGTTTCCGGTTTGATGTCATCAATTTTCTGAACACCGATGATATCACGACAGATAATCCAATGAAAGATGGCAAACAGCAACATATTTATAATATCAATCAGCAGGGCGTAAAAGCAGCCATTTCTCTTATTAAAGCCACTGTCAATGAATATAAAGACCGTTTTACTGTCGGTGAAGTCGGGAATGACCAGATAGAAGTACTCAAAATATATCAGTCGCGACAGCTGATGGATGTGGTATTTAATTTTAATTTCGGAAGTATCCCTGAATTTTCAGTCGAAAGGCTTTTCAGAGAATTGAAAAGCATGGAAAAGAATATGAGCGATTACCCTACCTTGTTTTTCGGTAGCCACGATAATCCCCGATTGATGAATCGTCTGGCTGATGGAAATATCGAAAGAGCCAAAGCGCTCGCTGCGCTTATCCTTACTGCCAAAGGAGTTCCTTTTGTTTATTACGGAGAAGAAATAGGGATGCAAAATATTACAGCAGACAACTATGATGAAATTAAAGATATTCAGGGAAAAACATTTTACCAATTGGCTATTGATGCAGGTAAAACACCCAAAGAAGCACTAGCAGAAGGCAATAATCACAACCGGGATAAATCGCGCAACCCCATGCAATGGGATAATAATCTGAATGCCGGTTTTACAACAGGAAAACCCTGGATAAAAGTGAATGATGACTACACGAAAGTCAATGTTCAGGAGGCTTTAAAACAAAAGAGCTCAATCCTGAATACCTACAAAGTATTGCTTGAACTGAGGAATAATGAAAAAACCCTACAGTACGGGAGGTATGAAAACCTGGAACGAGAGGGTGATATCATACAATTTACCCGAATTTATAAAGCGGATAAAATTACAGTGATTATAAATTTTGGAAAAGAAATGAACTATGACCTTCCATTCGGAGCTAAAATATTAATGGGAAATACGGTTTTAAAGTCAAATGGATTTTTGATATATAAAACCAGTTTGCATTAATCTTTCCAAAGTTTTTGAACTTTGGAAAAATTATCAAAAAAATAAAGATATGAAACTAACTTACATCCCCTTCAGGGGCTTGGGGCGGAAAAAAGAAACAATAAGAAAATCAATATTTTCAATATCATTTCTTTGCTCGCTTTTCTTTATAAATGCGCAGCAAATCTCCATTCCACGCGTTGATCAGATGCCAAATCTTCCGGCTCCTTATGCCATGCGCGATTGGAAACAGGTTGCGGTGGATTACGATAACTTTATTTTCGATACCAGCCGGACCGGAACTTATTTACCAATAACCAAGGTTAGCACTTCCAATGGTATAAATTATCCTACTTTGAAAACCATTCGGATGGATACTTATGTGGGACAAACCGATCATGGGAATGCTGCCGAAGCCATTAATATCATGCCGGCCATAGTCGGTGCATCGCTGGTGGGAGTTGATAAAACCACACATTTCAATACCAACTGGGTGCAGAAAGTTAAAGACTTTTATAATCTGAAAAATGGACAGAATGTTTATCTGAACAGTTATTCTACAGGAACAGGTGATGATTGGTGGTATGAAATTATGCCCAATATTTTTTTCTATCAGCTATATGCTTTGTATCCGAATGTTGATGCGGATTTCGATTCACAATTCACGACTATTGCCGACAGGGAATTAAAAGTGTTGTATCAGCTAGGTGGAAAAATTCAACCCTGGAATGTCCCTTCTATGAACTACCGTGCATTTAATTTAATGACAGGCTTGCCTAATGCCACCAGCGTTCCCGAACCGGAAACTGCCGGTTCCATCGGTTGGATCTTATATCAGGCTTATAATAAAACTAATAATCCAAAATACTTACAAGGTGCGGAACTTTCTATGGATTTTCTTCAAAACTGGACAACGAATCCATCCTACGAAATTCAGTTGCCTTACGGAATTGCCACAGCTGCCCGAATGAATTCTATGGAGGGCACCAATTACAATATTGAAAAGATGATGAACTGGACTTTCTCTTCGGGGTTGAATACCTTGCGGGGTTGGGGTTGTATAGTCGGGAACTGGAACGGCTACGATGTCTCCGGATTGATAGGCGAAGCCAACGATAGCGGTGACGATTATGCTTTTAGTATGAATGGCTTTCAACATGCTGCGGCTTTAGCACCCGTTGCCAAATACGACAAACGCTATGCGCGGGCTATCGGCAAATGGATATTAAATCTGGCAAATGCCAGTCGGTTGTTTTACAGGAATGCACTTCCTCAAGCCAATCAGGAACCGGCAAGTTATGCCTGGTCGACCCAATATGACACAAATGCCTGCATTCCCTATGAATCGATGAAGCAAAACTGGAACGGAACACAACCTGTTGCCATGGGCGATGCGGTAAAAGGAGGTTGGGCGGCAACTGATTTGTCGATGTACAGCGGTTCGAGTGTGGGGTATTTAGCGGCTGTCATTGCCAAAACGAATGTGGATGGTATTCTGCAAATCGACTTAAACAAAACGGATTTCAGAGGAGAAAACGTTTATCCCTATTATTTGTATTACAACCCTGCAACTTCAGCTCAATCGGTTTTGCTCTCACTTCCAACCGGCAATTTTGATGTTTATGATGCCATCACCGAAACCGTAATCAATACGAATGTTTCCGGCACTGTCAACTTCAGCATTCCGTCCGACAGCGTCCGGCAGTTGGTTATTTATCCTACAGGAAAATCAACCGTGGTGAAAGGCCGACTGAGACTGATAGACGGACATGTAATCGATTACCATGCCAATCATAATTTTACCAACCCGTTACGGATAAAAGCGTTTTCCGTTTCGGATACGGTTGTTCAGAAATCAAACTCGCTTAATGTGTATTGTCTCCCCGAAAATACGCTGACATCCAATCCATCGTTCCAATGGTTTCAAAACAAGGCATTGGTCGCAACAACCGCTTCCGGAAACTACAGTTGGCAAGCACCCGCAACAGCCGGAAAGTATCAATTGGAATGCACCGTATCCGAAAACGGGGATACGATTACTTCAGCTCCCGTCGACGTTACAGTTGTTGATAAGCTGGTTGTTCCACCTGTTATTTCCGATATCTCATTTTCTGCCAATATGCCTTTTGCAATAAATTCAACAATTACTGCTTCCGCCGGTCTCAATTCTACTGATAATTCTTATTCGTGGAGCAACAATGGCGGTACGCTGACCAACAATACCTCCGCTTCACCTACCTGGAATTTTCCTGCCTCGCCGGGCATTTATTCCATTTCACTTACTGCCACTAACAGTTCAGGAACTTCAACGTTTACCAAATCCGTTTTAGTGAAAGACCTTTCCCTAACTACAGAACCAACGCCACTTATTTATTATTCCTTCAATGGCGATACAAAAAATCAG
>JADGPS010000044.1 GCA_017882285.1 Paludibacter sp.
TCCTGTTTAGCCTCAAGTCTCATGCCGCTATAATTATATAAACCAGCTTCTGTAATAGCCATGTAACCAAAATTATTTGGTAGTTCGGCAACCAATGGAGGACCTTGAATTGGCCCCATTTTTGAAATTACATACAGTGAATCAATATCTGTTTTAAGCCATTCACCAGCATATGTTTTAAGTTTCCATTGATTGTTTCTTTCAAAATACCACACCTTTGTGCCATTGGCTAAATTAAATCCAGATAACTCTTTATTGATTCTTGACAATGATTTATTCTTGATTAAATACCTATAGGCAAAACCATCATTATACATTCTTATTTGCAAAACAAAATTATCGTTGTGTGAATCTATTGAATAGCTATATTGATTATAATGACTATTAATACTAATATTCCCCATCGAATTATAGTTCTCTTTAATCTCAACTTTATCAATTAGATTCAGTTTTTTACCGGTTCCATAAATGATATTATTTACTTCAATTCCTAATGGCGCATATTTAGATATTTGTGTGTTTTTATATTTAAGGCAATATGACAGTCCATCCTTGTTTATTATAATTGTAGCATTTAAAAATCTATTTGGACTAATCGCATTTTCGACACACAATACTTTGGATGAGAATATTGTAGCTGCAAGAATAATCATTAAAAATTTCCGAACCATAATTTTTTTTTTGCGTATGGTAATTAAACCATCTGTTTTCTAAGTTGTTTGAACGTTTTAAAATTCCCTGCCCCACGAAAAAAATGAGAAACAGGGAATTGGCTGATTATATTAATTCTATAATTTATGCGAATCAGGAGTTGAAAAATAGTCCGTAGGACTTCAAAATCAATAGAATAAACATGTATCAATGTTTTATTGTCCGTAGGACATTAATGATTTATCTTTGTTTATCCCCTACGGGGAATTGATTTTGTTTATTTCTATTTTCTATTGATATACATTCTCTACGGGAAATAGCTCACTGTAAGCAAAATAGAATTATTTTCAACTACTGATTCGCATTATATGTAATTTGATAACTTGTTACCAAGCTTTCTTTCTATAAATCTTAACCCAGTCGACATACATTTTCACGACTCCTGTCATTGATGTTTTAAATGCATCCAATTGAATACATAAATGGTGAGGAACTTTTGCTATAGCATTAGTATCGGTCAAATTATAAACCATATTACCATCGCGGTATATTTTAATAGATGTTTCTGTCCATTCCATAGCTATAATGTGCCATTGTGTTCCATCTTCATCGTGAGCAAATTGATACTGGTTATTATTTGCACCATAATGAATGTAGGTATGAAAAGGTTTGCGTGTTGCCGAGGTAGATGTTTCATACATATCATTCTCACCATCAATCGGCCATTTTTCGCTTTGTGGCCAGGTCAAAACTACACCATTTGTTGCACTACTAGGATCAGGTTCTGTGCGAACTCTGAATTCAAATTTCCCGTAAGTGTAATTATTCTTGTTTGCCATTCCACCCGATACCAACGAACCATTTATCATTTGAGCCGTAACAACCAATAATCCATTCTCAACTGTAAATGCTTCTGGTCGTCTATACCCATTTGAATTATGTCCTGGACCATTGTAAATATACCAATCGGAAGTATTGACTGCACTTCCTGTAAAGTCATCCTGATATACCAATTCCCATTCCTCATAAGCTGGAAACTCAAGCTCACCATCAATTTTCACATTAATGTCGCTTTCTTTACATGAAGTAATCCCAAAGATTAGGAAGAAAATAATTAAACCTGATTTAACTAACTGTCTCATAACTTTTAATTTTATTCTTAAAAAATAATTTTCGTTCACACATTTATATATTTTATCAAAACGAACATAGATCCTTATTGCCATGCCAAATTATACAGGCAGAACATGTCAATCTGAAATTTTGTATTGTTTGATAATTAAATCTGCGGGCTTTAATCTCACTGAACTAGCCCTTAAACTGACCAATTCATCTGAATTGCCCGACTGTATTATCAATTGACATTTCCCGTTAAACAGACTACGTTGCCAGTTGCCATTAGTACATTTGTCGGACTGATGACAAGAAGGATCACCATTCCCCACGCCAATGATTTTAGCATTTCCAGAAAGCGAAAAATAAATCAATTGATCGGCATCAGGAACTTCCCGACCTTTTTTATCTTTCACAGAAACATTGACTACTATGGCATCTTTTCCATCTGCTGTCAGAATACTTTTGGAAGGCGATAAAGCAATTTGATAGCACTCCTCGGTAGTTTCAATTGTTTTCTCAAATTTTCGTCCGTTTTTATACGCTACGGCTTTCAGTTTTCCTGCATTATAAGGTATTTCCCAATTTAAATGTCCGTTGCGAGGCATTTCTTTCTTACCGTAACTTTTCCCGTTCAGGAACATTTCCACTGTTTGAGCATTAGAATTTACCCATACTTTGATTTTTTCGCCTTCTTTCCCTTGCCAGTTCCAATGTGGGGCAATGTTCAGCACATCCTTGTCTGTCCACCACGATTGATAGTAGTAATAAACATTTTTGGGAAAACCACACATATCCATAATCCCGAAATGAGAATTAATATTCGGCCAACTATAAGGCGTAGGTTCACCCCTATAATCGAATCCAGTCCAGGCAAAACCACCCATAAACCAATCACGTTCGGCAGCCATTTTCCACCATGATTCGGCAGTAGATGCCCATGGCGGATAATTCTCATCAAAGTCAGTTAAATAACAGTTAACAGTGTCTTTGGTATAAATGCCCCGAGTGGTAACAGTGCTTGCCATTTCAGACCCTAATATAGGTTGATCAGGACGGCTTTTGCGATAATCGTCGATACCGTATAGATTGTAATTGAAGCCACGAACAGGAATCACTTTATTTACCCCCGAAATAACATTTCCTACATTGGCAGCATAAGTAATTGTTCTGGATGGATCGAGCGATTGTACCATTCGTATCATGGAAGCAGCTATTTTTTCGCCTTCAATTTTTGTTTGAAATACTTCTTCTTCGTTTCCAATCGACCACATAAAAACAGAAGGATGATTACGATCTCGATGAACTAACGACTTCAACTGCGACATATATTCCGCAGAAGAATTAAGCAAGCGAGTTTCGTCCAATACTAACATTCCCAGACTGTCGCATGCTTCGAGCAATTCGGGCGTTGGTGGATTGTGACTTGTCCGATAAGCATTTACACCCATGTCTTTTAGTAAGCCTACGCGGTAATATTGCAGATAATCCGGCAATGCACTACCTACACCAGCATGATCTTGATGACAGCAAACACCTTGAATCTTAATATTTTTACCATTGAGATACAATCCCTTATCTTTATCCACACGAATATCACGAATTCCAAAACGGGTTTCTACCTTATCGATAATTTTATTCCCTGATTTTATAATGGAAACAGCCTTGTATCTTTTAGGGAGATCTAAATTCCACAAATCGGGTTGATTAATTATTATTTTCTTTTCAAACAAAGACTTTTCATTGGGTTTGAGTTGTAATGGTTTTTCCTCAGTCTGTGAAATTTGTTTTCCTTCGGGATTATAAATTGATGTTGCAACTGTTGCATTTTGTAATTTGTTATATGTATTTTCCACTTCCGCTTGAATTGTAAGCGTAGTTTGAGAAAAATCGTCATTCAGATTTGAATATACAAATACACCATTTTCTGTAAAATGCAAATTATCAAACAAATTTAGCCACACATGGCGATAAATACCGGCTCCCTCGTAAAACCAGCCTTCATGTTGCGAAGCATCAACCCGTACGACAATAACGTTTTCCCGACCGTAGTGCACAAAATCAGTAATGTCGTACGAAAAACCGGTGTAACCACTGAAATGCGTACCACAATAAAAATTATTGACCCATACCTGACTATTTCTGAAAACGCCGTCAAATGTAATTACCACATGTCTTGTAGTATCACTTTTCACATCTAATGTAAATTTTTTCCTATACCAACCTATGCTATTTTGTGGATAAAAGCCCCCAATCGGTTTGTAACCGTGCGATTTCACATCGCCGTTTGGAGAATTATCAAACGGTAAAGTTATCACCCAATCGTGCGGAAGATTCACTATTTCCCAAGCCGAATCGTTGAATGTAGGCACGATGCAAGTACCATAATTTTCAGCAGTTTTGGCAAAAATCCTCGAAATACCGAACTGAAAATCTTTTTCAGGATTTGTTGCATGTCCTAAATGGAATTTCCAATCGTTGTCGATATTAATTTTTTCGCGTGGCTGCGCAAAGATGAACGCATTGTTAGAAAACAACACAAGAATGATTAGAAAATATGTCAACTTCTTATATATCATATTAAGATTTAAATTTTTATAAATCGAATAGTATTTGTCTCGAAACCATTTTTGACATGAAGAAAGTATATCCCTTTGTTAAGATTGCTGCAATCAATTCTTGACAACATGCCTTTATATGATTTCACAACTTTGCCATCAATCGAATAAATATCAATTTCTTGGGGTTTATAACTATCCGGATATTTGATATTTAAATAATCGCTAACCGGATTCGGAGAAATTTGTATAGTTTCAGTAGGTGTATTAAGCGTTTTTGCATCGGTGAGGGAGTTATCCCACTGATAAATTTTCACCCAATCGACATACATTTTCACTATTCCCGTCATACTGGTTTTAAAAGCATCCAACTGAATACAAAGATGATGAGGGACATCCGGAATCGCATTTACATCAGTAAGTTTATAAACCATAACCCCATCGCGGTATATTTTTAAGCTATCTTTTGCCCATTCCATAGCCATAATATGCCATACTTTTGCGTCGGCCTGATGAGTAAACTCATACTGGGTACTGGCGCTGGTACCATAATGAATAAAAGTTTTAAACGGACTACGATTTGCAGAAGTAGTTGTTTCATAAATATCGTTTTCACCGTCAGAAGGCCATTTTTCACTTTGAGGCCAGGTCAGCACTACTCCACTGGTTGCAGAACTCGGATCAGCTTCAGTACAGACTCTAAATTCAAACTTCCCATAGGTGTAGCTTTTACTATTGGCCATACCTCCCGAAACTAATGCTCCATTTATCATTTGAGCAGTTACTATTAGTTGACCATTTGCGACGGTAAAAGCTGATGGTCTTCTCAATCCGTTGTTATTATGTCCGCCACTGTTATATATATACCAATTTGATGTATTTACTGAACTTCCATCAAAATTATCTTCAAATAAGAGTTTCCAGTCTCCGTTTTGAGATTCTGATTTTACACTATTTTGAGCATTTGAATAATTAAAAAAAATAGTAACAAAAATTATTATAACGAAGAACGGCAACGTATGTAGCTTTTTCATGAACATTAATTATATTAAAGAAAAATATTTAACAAATAACCCCTTTCTTATAAATATTTAAGTAATATAGAGGCGGTTTTTTTATATTAGATGAAGATCATAACTTCATACGATAATAATTATTTTTTTAGGGTCGTATGGAACTAACATATTTGATTATCATTGCCTTTTTGGGCAATCCAAGCGGCATCAAGCGAGTGAACCAACGGTCAGCGAAACTAATACTTGTAGTCATGCTCGTTTCACAATTATGGTTTTGTGTATATCTCTATCTCTTTTACCTTCAAAAAGTATGAAACGGTTGGTTGTATAATCAAATCCCATGTGATTCGGATATTGGTTACATTTTTAATATCCAACTGATAAGATGGAGTTAATACGGTATTCCCCAGCAACTCTTCTTGCTTAAACCAGCGATTATCTATTTTTGCCCATAAATAGCAATTAGCCCTTGGAGTCGGTTTAGTTTGTCCGGATTCTATTTCGTTCATATAATATATCTTTAATCCGGAAATATCAAATTTGCCTCCAAGATCATATTCAACCCAGGGTGCTACAGTTGTTCCTATTGTTTTGGTAATTGGGACCCATCTATTTGATATAGTATTTATGTCTTTATTTCCATCAACAGTGAATTGTGCACCATGAAATGCCTCAGTATCCCACCAAGGACATTGCATGATCTGGGTTTTTGGTAGATTCAGGATTATATTTGTCCATCCTGTCAAATCATCAGTTAAAGGATCAGGTGCGGGACGAAAATCAATATATTTGAAATTCAGGACAACAATTGTATGTTGAATAACCGGATTGATATCAATTGAAGCTAATTTAATTTTAAAAGCCGGAAGAATCCATTTAATATAAGGGTTTAATTTTTTCACCATTTCCATATTCAGTTTTACCGGAACTGCCGCCATAGTTTTATTAGCTGGAATTGTCAATGATAGTGAATCAATTGTATAACAATCGTCCGGTAACAACATTCCCCCATCAATATATTTCAGCTCATCCGTCATTACAACATTGGGATTAGCCAATTCATTCAATAAAGAATCAACATATTCTTTATCAATTTCCAATTCTACATTTACGTTGGATGGGTTCAGAAAATATCCTGATTTGCCTACTCCAGCAACATAAATCTTTTTCTCAGGCGACTCATTTGGATCCGGAACAGAGTCATAGGACAAATAAGAACTTTCTACAGAAATAGTAGATGTTGCATTATTTAAATATACCAATTCTTTTCCGAAGTTTTCTTTGTTTGCGTCACAAGAATTTAACAGCAAAACTGCCATAATTAACGGAAATACCAAAAATATTTTAGTTAGTTTCATAATATCGTGATTTTTCTGATTATTACCAATTCGGATTCTGTTCTAAATTTCCGTTTGATTTTACTATTTCGGATTGTGGAATAGGATAGAGATACATTTTATTTTTATCAAAAATACGTGTTTCTGTCTCAACTGGAGTGTATGTAAAAGTGCCAGAAACATTATTTTTCAATACAGAAACACCTGATATTTTTCCTCCTAATGTTTCTTCGGCCTTCATCCAACGATGAATATCCCACCATCTGTGATTTTCAAATGCCAACTCTACACGACGTTCGTTGTATATTAATTTTAGAAATTCATCTTTGTTGATGGATATACCCCTGTTTGCGAAAGTTGTATTAACATCAGGCATACTCACTCTTGCTCTAATTTTATCAATAGCCTGTTTAGCCGTGTATAATCCGCCACTAACTTTATAATCAGGGCCTCCATATTGGTTTGCGGCTTCTGCATAATTAAGTAATATCTCTCCAAAGCGAAAATAAATCCATTGTCGTGTAGATTTCTGATCAAGTTGTAGATCTAAATTATCAACAAGAATTTTCTTTAGATAATAACCTGTCTTTGTAGCATATCTTCGTGGAATTCCATCACGTCCACCCTGCCAGGTTTCAACAGTTCTTCCAGCCCATACTTCGTTGTTTATCAGAATAGATGCTTTTAAACGAGGATCACGACCAGTATAAGGATTCGAACCATTAACAGCCCAATCAAATATTTTACCATTAGACATTTCATACGCATCAACCAAATTTCCACTCGGACATGAACCAGTGTTTCCACCCTCGTATCCAATAGGATAGTTTTCTTTTTCCAATGCATTTGAATTCGGAATTTGACATTGCCAGATTATTTCCTGATTCGACACATTTGTTTGCAATACAAAAAGATCACGATATGGTGTGCTCAAAATATAGCTACCCAACGCAATAACAACGTTTGCTGCATTAGCAGCAGCTAACCAACGTTTTTGACGATCTCCCGACACATAACCAATATAGGGATTAGTATTTCCATCTTGATTGTATAAATCGCTTGCTGCGTACAACAAAACTCTGGATTTTAATGCCAATGCAGCACCTTTAGTTGCACGACCTTTTGATGTGACCTCATATGATAGTGGTAAATCTGGAGCAACCGAATCACATTCTGAGACAATATAGTTAACACATTCATCAAACGTATTTCTTTTGACATGTGTTAGAAAATACATATCGCTGTCATTGTCCAGATACAACTTTTTGTTTACCAACGGTACACCGCCATACCGTTTTATCAGCTCAAAATAATAGAATACTTTAAGGAAACGGGCTTCGTTATAATACTGTACCATAAGATCGGTACGTCTTTTATATTCCACTGGATCGGAGTATTTATACTGCTCCCATGTAACATTTGGAAGATTTTCCATTATTTCGCAACATTGCCTGATGCCATTATAGCAATTAGTCCAACTGTCATCGGGATTACTGTACTTTGTCCAGTTTCCCAGATTAAAACGCTGAACATCCGATTGATCATTTATGGCCTCAGCTTCATCACTTGCACATCTTAATACAGAACTATATCCATTAGGCAAATATGAATAAGAATTAACCCACATTTGCTGTATGTAATTTAAATTTTTATAAATATCTTTCTGTTGTATTATGGACAATTGTTGAGGTTCCAGATAATCACTGCACGAATACAATCCGAAAAATGAGATTGCGACAAATAATATTATTTTATTTCGTATCATATACATTTGACTTAAAAAATTACAAATTAATATTACAACCAATATAAATAGAACTTAACATTGGGCTTCCTGCAAGTGCAGCAGGATCCAAGAACTTGATATGATCTAATACCAAAAGATTGACTCCTCTAATATAAAATCTACAATCGGACATATATAATTTACCGGCTAAAGTTGCAGGCAATGTATAACCAATCTCCAGATTTCTTAGTCTCAGACGATCTCCATTTACTGTCCAGTAGGTTGATCTTCGGTAATTATTTGCATTTTCTATGGTTGAAAGACGTGGAAAATTTGCAATTGAGGCATTCTCTGTTGTCCATGGAATTCTATTAGCCACCCAATTTGAAACGCGATAAGATGATCCATTGAATGGCCATACGACATTTTTGGCATCACCAAGGTATATTTCACTACCTAACTGTGAGTGCAATAAAACAGAGAAATCAAAATTTTTAAATTTGAACCCACAATTCAGACTCATGTCGGTATTGGGAATATCACGTTTCGTTGAATATACACGATCATAATCATCTATTACACCGTCGCCATTCACATCTTTGTATTTTATATCTCCGGGACTTACCGGACCATACATTTGCAGCGGACTATTATCTATTTCTTTTTGTGATTGGAAAATGCCTTCTGCAACCAGTTCCAATTGTGTACCGATTCCCTTTCCTATTTGGGATTGATATTGGGAATTTTCAGGAAGGGGAGTTTGTAAAATCGAAGTTATAGTATTAGAATATGTAAGGAAATTAAAGTTTCCAAAAATGTTCCAGTCTCTATTTATCTGTTTATTATAACTTAGTTGTAACTCGATACCCTGTTTGTTAGTTGATCCTGCATTTATGTTAGGATAAGTGATTCCTGATAATGAAGGTAGAGTGCCACTTTGGGAGGTAAGTATGTCAAAACGATTTTCAAAGAAATATCCAGCTGAAACATACAAAGACTTAAACAATTGAGCTTCAAAACCTATATCGAATTTAAATGATTTTTCAGCTTTCAAATCAGGATTAGAAAGAGTTCCTAATTGCCGACCGTTGTAAGCATCAGGGCTTTCTCCGAAATAATAGTTTCCTGAAATCCATGTTGTCATCTGGCGGTAAGTAAAACGTTCTGACCCTAAATCACTATTTCCTGATAATCCTGCCGAAGACTTAATTTTAAGAAAATCTATTACTTTATTTCCTTTTAAAAAATTCTCTTTCGAAATTACCCAACCTAATGCTGCAGCCGGATAAAATTCGTACCGATTCTTTTTAGCAAAGGCTTCCGAACCGCTATAAGAACAATCCAATTCAACAAGATACTTAGAATCATAATTATAATCTATACGACCTGACCAAAATTGAGTGCTGTAAGGATTATTTTGATCAATAGTAAGCCTGTCCTGATGATATACAAACATCCCATTCAATGCATGAACAGTATTAAATGTCTTACCATATTTAATAAATCCTTCAATATTCTCTCTTCTGGATTGGGCATCGTCACCAGAATAATGTCTGTATGAAAGTTTGCCATCAGTTCCGACTTGCAATAATATTGGATTGTTTACCGAATCCTGCCCATTGATTTCTTTTACAGAAAAGGATTTTGTCCAGTATTCATTGGCAGTCCATGTATTATCATAGGCATAACGACCTCCGAAAGATAAACCCTGAAAAATACCTTTAAGATGATATTCTCCACTTAACGAACTTTGAATATATCTATCCAATACTTTTCTGTAACCAGTGCGCTGTAAAACTCCAACAGGGTTGAGTGGAAATGCCGCTGTTCCTCCAAGTGATCCATCAGGTTGGTAAACAGGGAACTCATTCTGAGGATATGTATATATCATATCCCATATAGAAGACTGACTACTATTACCTAATACTCTGTTATTCACTTGTCCGGCCACATCAAGTTTCAAATCCAAGTTATTTATAGCAACGACATCAAGGTTTGTTCTGAAATTATATCGGTTATTAACAGGATTACTATTGTAATCCATATACTCAGTATTCTTAAAATTGCCAATATCTTTACGATAACCTAATGAAACATAATATTTAGCTATTTTTGTCCCTCCAGTTGCGCTTAGGTTTACTTTAGTTACAGGAACATACTTTTCTACTAATTCATTCTGCCATTGATTATCAGGATAATATAAAGAATTTCCATTTTCAAATCCGGCAATCTGGCTATCGGTATAACGGGCACTAAGTCCATCGTTCACAAGTGCCTGATTATAATAACGAGCATAATCTGCGGAGTTTGTAAAACCGGCTATACGCGTAGGCGACTGAATACCCTGTTCCATATTTACTTTATAACGAGGTTTACCCACAGCACCTCTTTTTGTTTCGACAATAATAACCCCATTGGCTCCTTTCATCCCATAAATTGCGGTAGCCGCAGCATCTTTTAGAACGTTGACAGATGCAATATCATCATACGATATGTCATCCAAATCTCTTTCGAAACCATCAATTATGACAATAGGCGTGTTACTTGCATTTCCAAATGTTGATTTACCCCTGATAAACATATTCGGGCTTGTGCCATCAATTACCTCCGCTTTTTCTTCAACAATAAGCCCTGGTAAAAGCCCATATAATGCGTATGAAGGTTTTGACACAGAGAATTTCGACAAAACATCTTCGGAAACAGATGAAACTGAACTAACAAGATCACTACGCTTTATCAACCCGTATCCGACGGATATTTGTTCGTTTAACAAATATGTATTTAACTTATAATTATTATTTTCTCCTTTTCTGAATGCTACTATTTGAGAAGCATAGCCTTCTTTCTCCAAACGACCGTTCAGTATAATTTTATTTTCTATCTTAAATATACCTGAAATATCCGTTTTGGCTAATTCAGTTCCGTCTTCAGCTAATATCCTTACATTTTCAATGGGATTTCCAAAAACATCAAACACTGTCCCCTCATAAGTAACTACATCCTGAGCTAAAAGCACTGTCGGACATACGAACAGACATAATGCGTATAATAATATGGAAAATCTATATTTAATTTTATTCTTCATATTCTACTAAATTTTAAAGTTTACCAACCCGGGTTTTGTATTAATCCATAGTCTTTGTTCATTTCCGACTGAAGAAATGGCCATAAATAATATTTTTGTAAGAAATATCTTTTTTGTACCACCTTGCGTGTATATGTATAGGTGTTGTCGCTATTTTTCACACAACGGGCATCCACGACATCGAAATTAAGAATATCCATCGATCTCAAAGTTCGTTTAAGATCTAAGTAGCGATGATCCTCCAAATAAAACTCTATGGCATTTTCCCGTTCTATGAATTTTCGCATATTTTCTTGTGACTCCATAGCAGATGCAGGTACAGACATTGCAGAACGGTTTATAACTTTGTTTATGTCACTACTAACGGCTTCAGATGGACCTGAAAATTCATTCATTGCTTCTGCTCTTATCATATACAATTCTGCTAAACGCATATTGACATGCAAGATCCACCAATCTCCTCCGGTACTTCTAATATTTTCATGACCATGAGTATATTTCCATGTTACATATGAATATTCCGCTTTGGATGCAGCAGGTCCTTCGGTACCCCCAACAGCTCCACCAGGACTATCCCAGAATTGAAGAGCATAAGCCCCGCTACCTTTTATCCATTGGCTGCCATTATGAGCTATAGAAACCTGAAAACGGGGTTCCAAATCATTAAACGGTTCGGAAGGAGCATTTACTGATGTAGTAATTGGCGATGACCAGTCGATGAAAGTACCATCGTTTTTTCTATACATTTCTACCAAATTATGAGTTGGTATAGTCCCATGCCATCCTGAGAATACAGTACCACGCGGCAAAAAGAAGCATATTCCATCCGCATCCATCTTCTGCTGCCATCCCTGAATAATTTCTGTATTTCCGTTTGAAGGTGTTTTTGTAGTTGCCGTTAAATAATTATCTCCCGGGGTAGCCTGATTCTCAACAATTGCATATCCATTCGCTTGGCAATAGTCAATGGCTTCCGTAGCTGCATCAGCGGCCTCTTTCCATCTATTAGCTTCATAATTTCCAAAACAGATTAGATCATCATGCCCACCTAAACTTATATATGGAGATCCGGTATTAAACAATGGACTTGCTACATAGAACTTCACTTTGGCTTTCAGCGCATATGCAAATGCTTTATTTACCCTACCAAAATTTATTCCTTCAGATTTTGCTGGTAAATATTGATTTTGAATTGCTTTGTCTAAAAGTTCCAGAATATAATCATAAGAGTCTTTTAATGTAGAACGGGCTATTCTTTGATCTTCCACATTATCCAATCTTTTTTTTACAAGAGGTATTCCTCCGAAACGACGCCACATTTCAAAGTTGTGCCATGCAAGTATAGTATAACATTGAGCCTTTATATACTCTTTTTGTTGGACAGTCGCATCCGGAACCTTATCAATTCCTGACAATAAAATGTATGCATAACGGATTGCAGTCCATTGATATATATACTCTCCACTCGTTACATTTTGGATTAATCCGGTTGCACTACCCAGAGCAGTTGTCAATTGGGCCGTATTAAATCTGTGACATGCATGTGCGGGTTGCCCCATAAATCCTGCACCTAAATCAGTTATGCACTCGGGACTATTTCCATTTAGTCTGTTACCCCAACCATTATTGATAGTTGTAGGAAGTGACGTGTACACCTGAGTCATTAATCTTTGAGTGTATTCAATTTTTGAAAAAATTGAATCCTCATTAAAAGTAGATGTTCTTGGTGTTTCGAAGAAACTATCGCTGCAAGACATCATGTTAGCTGCGCAATACCCGAAAAACAGGTAGATAAACGATATATAAATTATTTTTTTCATTATCTTTCAGTTTAAAAACTAACATTTAACCCAAAATTGAATACTTTTTCCTGTGGATAATTAATTCCTTGTTCTGTAGCTTTATTTTCCGGATCGGTTATTCCATTTAACTTATCCCAAGTATAAATATTTTGAGCATTGACATAAACTCGTAAAGCAGATAAATTACCAATCTTCTTTAATAATTTAGAATCAAAAGTGTAACCTACCTCAAAATTTTTAAACCTTAAATACGATGCATCAATCACCCAAAGCGAGGAATAATAATAGTTCTGAGCAACGCTATAATTCGCAGTTAACCTGGGATACTTTGCATTCATATGATCAGGTGTCCAACTATCCAAAGAATGTTGAAGTATTGTTCCCAACTGATAAAACGGCTTTTGGAATGGTCCATCTAATATAAGGGATGTACTTCCTGCTCCCTGAAACAAACAATTCACATCAAACCCTTTGTAAGAAAAGCCGGTGGAGAAACCATAGTTTATTTCAGGAAATACCGGATTTCCGATAGGTACTTGGTCGTTAGTATTCACAACTCCATCTCCATTTACATCCTTGTACTTGGCATCTCCCGGTGAAAGTTTTACTCCAAATTGAGAAGGTGAGTTTGCTATTTGCTGTTCAGAATTGAAAAAACCGTCAAATACATATCCGAACACCTCATTAATCCGACGTCCTGTTCTCCAAAGATTTGGATTGTTTTTGTCAAGCGCCTCATCCTGATACAAAATTTTATTACGAGCAAAAGAAAAATTTCCTTTTATGAAATAGTTGAAATCTTTTATCTTATGATTCCAACCAGCTTCTAACTCGAAACCCTTATTTTGAGTTATACCAATATTATAGGATCCAGAAGACAATCCTGTTAACGATGGCATTGTCTGCAATACGGATAAAATACCATTGCGTTTTTCATAGAAATAATCAAAATTAATAAATAACTTATCATTAAAAAACTTTGTCTCTATCGCATAGTTTTGTTTTGTCGCAGTTTCCCATGTTGCTTCAGAATTAGACGGAGTACCTTGATATGTACCCGGGAAAGACTGAGGGCTTTCACCAAACAGGAAAGAACTAGTTGTTTGAGTAAATACCTGCGGATAATAGTAGAACCTGAGTCCTCCATATTTATCGTTACCGGATTGACCGTAAGAAACTCTGAACTTTAAATAAGACAAAATTGAGGTCGGGATAATTTCTTTAATAAATGCTTCATTGGTCGGAACCCAACCAGCAGATACAGCTGGGAAATATCCATAACGTTTATCAGATCTGAAATTTTCTGACCCGTTAATTCCCATATTAAATTCCAATAAGTATTTTTCTTTGAAATCATAAGCAGCTCGACCAACATATTCAATATAACCAGTAGGAATATCATCATACCCACCTCCTGTGTCATAATATCTCTTTTGTGCATTCGTGAGTAAAAGAGCCGAAAAGTTATGAATATTATTGAAAGATCTTCTGTAATTAAGTGATGCTTCTCCATAAATTCTCATTTTTCTTCCAGTAAATGCATTTCCTGAGCCACCCAACTGCGCTACTTCGCCAGATGGTTTATAATCTATTTTATTTACTCCATCTACATTAACTCGTACTGCATAGAACACTTGCTCTGTCTTAGTCCTTTCGTTAGTCTGCGTATAATCATCATCGTACGAAACTTTTCCTTTGAGAGTTAACCCAGATGTTATAAAATCTAGATTTTGAGACAATTCAATATTTGCATCTAAATGATTGACATAATTATCTGAAATTCCTTTTGTTAGTTCAGTAAGTGGATTTCTATCTGTTACTTTTCCACCGAGATAAATTATTTTATCGTCAACCATTCCCGGAGTTGAATTAGGAGGTGTTGTAAATGCTATCCAAAATAACCTGTCATCCGGAACTCTTTGCATATGTCCATTACTAATCCCTAAGTTTACGGCCAAATGTGTACTTGGTGTAATAGTCATATCCATATTTGAACGCAGATTTATTCGTTTATAAGAATCCGTATTGCTATAACCATATTTTTGACTTACGTTTTTTTGTAAACCATTCTGATCAAAGTAACCCAAGGAGACGTAATAACGCGCAAATTGAGTTCCACCGGAAATATTTATATTGTGCTTGCTCTGCATTGCAACCTTATTAAGAGCTATATCAAGCCAGTCAGAACTTGGATAGAAAAGAGGATTAGTTCCTTCTTTATATATCCGTAATTCCTCTTGTGTGTAATAGTCAGATGCTAAAGGGTTGTCGTTCGTTATTGCCTGATTGTACATACGGGCATAGGTATATGAATCGACAGTTTTAGGTAAACAGGTCGGACTTTGCAGCCCAAAATTACCGGAATATGTAATCTTCGTTTTACCGAACGAGCCTCTTTTGGTTGTTATCAGAATAACACCATTAGCTCCTCTAATACCATAAACTGCTGTTGAGGCAGCATCTTTTAATACTGTAAAAGATTCGACTTCAACTGGATCAATCTGATTAAAACTTCGCTCAACACCATCTACCAAAACCAAAGGATTTTGGTTTCCTGCATAAGTTGAAATTCCTCTGATTCGTAATGTCGCATTATCATCTCCGGGACGTCCGGTTTCTTGCTTTGCTAAAATTCCGGGTACACGTCCAACTATTGATGTAGAAATGTTGCCTGTAGGTGATTTCATTATTTCATCCGCTTTTATAGATGAAATAGCTCCGGTCACAGAGTTTTTTTTCTGACTGCCATATCCTACAACAACAACCTCTGAAAGATTCTTGCTATCTTCCTTTAGAATAATTTTTATAAGTTTCTGATCAATAATTGGGATTGTTTGACTAATGTACCCAATATAACTTATCTTAAGAGATTTTGCAGTTTGCGGTAAAGTAATTTGAAAATTTCCATCAACATTTGTTACGGTACCGATAGATAACTTTTCTCCAGATACTGTTGCACCTATGATTGGACTACCAGATTCATCTGTAACAATCCCATTGACACGTACTTTTTGTTGGGTTTGAGCCTGCCCTGATAGGCAAAAAAGTAAAAGGAAGAATATACCTGCTAAACGCAGCTTCTTTTTCCTTTTCAGGAAGGAGTGCACTCTTTTCATTGAAATTAGATTTATTTGATTTACTACTGCAAATTTATTGCTTTAGACAAGCTATCAACTTATCTAAAATTCATGTTTTATTATCAATAAATAGAATTTAAAAATAACGAATAATAGACAAGCGTCAGATTATCAATTTTTTCTATATTTTAATTGATATTCCCGAGGAGAGACACTATAGAATTTCTTAAATGAACGACTGAAATTTGACAATTCCTGATAACCTACCAAATAAGTAATTTCAGACATATTATAATCGCTCTCGCGGATTAATTTTGCAGCTTGTGTCATTCTTACCTGCACAATTACGTTATAAGGTGTAGTATTTAACATGGTTTTTACTTTACGAAACAACTGGTTTACACTCATCCTCAACTCATCTGCTAATTGTTCGATTCCAAATTCAGAATTCTCAATATGAGAAATAATGGTTGTGTTGATTTTATTAATAAACTCTTGTTTACGTGGATCTTCAGACAACTTTTCTTTGTATTCATCTAAATCTTCCGACTGTTGATATTGTTCCCAGTTTTTCTTACGTGAAAGTAGAATGTTCTGTATCCTTGCTTTCAGAATAGCAGCCGAAAATGGTTTTGTGATATAATCGTCCACACCGAGTTCGTATCCATACACTACCTGAGATTCTTCATGCCGCGATGTAAGTAGGATAAGAGGAATATGACTGGTTTTATCATCCTGTTTCAATTCTTTGACCATTTCAATACCATCTTTTATTGGCATCATGATGTCACTAATAATCAAGTCCGGAATGATTTTCAACGCTTTATTCAGTCCTTCTTCTCCATTATTTGCAAATTCAACATTAAATCTATCTGACAAAATGGTTTTAATATAAAGTTGCATATCGTGATTATCCTCTACCACTAACACTAAATCAGTAATATCGCCTTTAAGTTCAGCTATTTCCAAATCTTCGACAATAATTTCTTCATTATTTAATAGTGGTTCGGGAATAATATTTGCCAAAGTTCTTCTGTTAATAGGAAGCAGTACTGTAAAAACTGTTCCTTCATTCAATTTGCTTTCAACATGAATACTACCCTTAAATAAATCAACTAATTCTTTTGTCAAAGCTAATCCTATTCCAGAGCCTTCGGTGTAAACCTGTTTCTGATGTTTCCCTTGATAAAACGGAATGAAAATATGCGATAGTTCTTCCTGTGTCATTCCCACACCCGTGTCGCTTACTTTTACTTCAAGAAACAACTTTTCTTCATTTTCAATTTTATTTACGGATACGTTTACCTGTCCACCCTCCGATGTATAATGAAAAGCATTTGAAATCAAATTATAAAAAATTTTATCAATTTTATCTGAATCAAAATCCATCCACAATTCTGATTGCGAGATATTCACTTCAAAATGAATATTATTTTCCTTTGCAGAGAAGGAAAATATACTTGTAATATCTTGAATAAATTTACTTATATTATCGTATCGTAAATTCAATTCAAGTTTCCCTGATTCTAATTTTCGAAAATCAAGTAATTGATTTATAAGCCGTAATAAACGTTGAGCATTGCGAAACATGAGAGTGTATAAATCTTTGTCATCGGGATTGTACTGACCTTTCTCCATAATTTGAGTCAAAGGGCCAAGAATCAGTGAAAGCGGTGTACGGAATTCATGAGACACATTGGTGAATAAATTTACCTTCATTTCATCGAGTTCCTTTATTCTCTCTGCTTCGATGCGGGCAATACGGAGGTTATTCCTGTCGATAGCACGTTGTGCTAAGTATTTGACGACGATATAGGTAATTCCCAATAAAAAAATTAGGTAAAAAACATAAGCAAACCATGTTTTCCAAAAAGGAGAACGAACATAAAGCTTTATTTGGGTAGGAACTTCATTCCAGAGTCCATCATTATTAGCTGCTTTTACCTTGAACACATATTCTCCTGGATTAAGATTGGTATAAGTTGCTGAACGATTATTGGCATCCACATACATCCATTCTTTATCAAATCCTTCAAGTTTATAGGCATATTTGTCTTTTTCTGAAGATATATAGTTTAAAGCAGCAAATCTAAACGTGATAAATGATTGGTTGTACTTTAGGTCTATCGAACTAACTTCTGAAATCTCATTCTCAATAACTCCGTTTTTCTCCGGTATAACCGAATGGTTGAAAATCAGAAAGTCTGTAATTACTACATTGGGTTTATTATTGTTTTTGATTAGTTTATCCGGATAAAAAAAATTGAATCCTCCTTTTCCACCGAAGAAAAGCTCTCCATCAGTCGCATGAAAACATGCTCCTAACTGAAAATCTTTACTCTGTAATCCATCTGAAGCATTGTACACCTGAAAAGATTTGTTGATAGTATTGAATTTTATTATTTCTGACGTAGAACTAATCCATAAATTATCATGACTACCTCTGCATATACCCAAAATTGGATCTCCATACATTTTCTCAGTTCGCTTTATTAATTGAAAGGTTTCAGTTTTTTTATTAAACCTATGCAAACCACCCATAGTTCCAATCCAAAACACTCCTTTTTTATCTTCATAAATGGCTGTAATAAAATTATTGGTTATAGAATTTGGGTTATTCGAAGTTGTATATGTACATTTATATTTATTATAACGGTCAAATCTCTTCAATCCGTTTTCGGTTCCCACCCAAAGTTCAAGATCCTGATCACGGAAAACAACATGCGACTTATCTTCAGGATAAATAATGCGATTACTTTCAAAAAGGGTTTTGAACTCATTGGTTGACGGATTATAATTAATTACGCCCAATTCCGTACCCAACCAGAGTGTCCGATCCCAGTCTTCGTAAATGGAATATATATTTCGGTACGAAAAATCGGTTCCCTTTGGTGCCGGTATTTTTATGTATGATAATGCATTCGTCTTTGGGTTAAATTTTATCAAGGTGTTGTAATATCCAGCAATCCAGATATTCCCAAATCGATCTTCAAACAAAGCATTTAGTAGATAAGCATTCTGAAGTTTCAATGATTTAATGTGACCATCGGGGCTTATCTTGTTCAACGTGTTTACTTCACCAATCCATACATTTCCACTTTGATCTTTCAAAATCGATAAAACTTGATTTTCTGATAACGAAGGTAAGTTAAGCTCCTTTTTTTTGATCGAAAACTGATATAATAACGGACTGTAATAATTTACACCTAATGGCGTTCCTATCCATACAATGCCTGTTCGATCTGTGTAAATATAGTTACAGTTATCTGCAAGCAGTGTTCTATCTATATTTTTAACCTGATTTACAAATTGTGTGGAACCATCTTTATTGATCAGATATAATCCGTTATTTGTTGTTGCAACCCATATTCTTCCACTTTTATCCCGGTTCACTGATGCGATTGATTTAGCAGTAATGTTCTTTCCTTTTTCAAGATTTACATACGAAATAAATGCATTCGTATTAATATTCAATGAAAACAAACCGCCATGTGCCGAAGCAACCCAAAGTTTATTCGATTCATCCATAAACAAACTGTAAACATGTTTACAGGCTTTATCGTCAGAGATTGATTGTTGCCAATAGGAATATACTGAAAATTTTCTGTTTCTTATATCAAAATGATAAACTCCACCACCCCATGAACTTAACCATAGATCACCGCTTTTATCAATTTTTATATCAGTCAGGGCATTGTTCAGTTTTTGCTTAGTTTGTCCATCAATAACTTGAAAATGTTCAAATTCCTCAGTATTTGGATTGTACAAATCTAAACTACCCCTGTCAGCAGCAACCCATATTCTGCCTTGTCGGTCTTCAACAATTCCCGCCACATCGTTATAGCTGATGCTTTGGGTTGAGGATGAATGTTTGTATGTCTTAAAAAGTCCTGTTTTTAAATTCAATTTGCTCAGACCATTCCCTTTGAGACCTATCCACAAATTCGATTGACTATCTTCAAAAAGACAGCGGATAGAATTGCCTCCAATGGAATTGGATAATTGTGGATTATGTCTAAAAATTGTGAGCTGATATCCATCGTATTTATTCAAACCATCATTAGTCCCAAACCAGATAAAACCTCTTCTATCCTGAACGATGCAAGTAATGTTTCCACTTGACAGTCCGTTACTGATGGTGAGTTGATTGAAACTGAACGATTGTGATAACAAACATTTTGTCAGCAATAACGATATAAATAAAATAACTGATTTTTTCATACAAAATTGATTTAATACCGACACACAACAAATAGAGATACTACAGAAATACAAACCAGAATGACAATTATTTTTTTGTCACCTTAAATGGCAACTTAATCTTTATATCATTCGAAGACGAACCAATCAGCCATTCAAAATCGCCCGGTTCAATCACTTTTTGAGAATCAAAATTATAAAAGGCTAAATCATTTAAATTCAATTTAAATGTTACCGTTTTGGTTTCTCCAGATTTTAATGTTATCTTTTCGAAACGTCTCAATCGTTTTACATCGGGAATTACACTCGCATACAAATCGCTCGAATAAAGTTGAACAACTTCTTTTCCTTCCCTGATACCGGTATTTCTGACATTGACCGTAATCTCAATATCTTCTTTTGAATCCAACAGAAGTGATACATGATTAATAGAGGGAGCGGAATATTCGAAAGTGGTGTAACTCAAACCGTAACCGAAATGGTATTCAGGATTATAATCGCCCTCGTAATTATACAGCCCCGGAGTCTTTTTTTGTTCATCGGCATATTTATGAAAATAAGGTACAAGAGAATTCGGATAAGCAGGATAAGTATAAGGCAGTTTACCCGAAGGATTTACCTTTCCTGTCAGCACATCGACAATTGCTTGTGCACCCTGCACTCCGGGGAGATACGATTGAATGATAGCATCAACCTTGGAAGAAAATCTTGAAATAATGCGTGGACGACCTTCATTTAAAACAACTATGATTTTCTTTCCCGTTTTTATCAATTCCTGCACCAACTCTGTCTGCAAATCATTCAAATACAAATCACTTAAGTCACCAGGCTTTTCAGTGTATGAATTCTCTCCAACGCAAACTACAATATAATCTACTTTCTTAGCCGCTTTAATTGCCTGTTGAAAGCGATCTTTATATTCAGAATCGTATTTAATAACATCAGCTTTATAACTTACGCCCGGTTCATAAATAATATTTTTATCACCAAATGTTTGCCGCATGATTTCTACAATGGTCGGACAACGTTCAGGATAATTTTCCATTTTTTCGCCCTGCCATGAGACAGACCAACCGCCAGTCAAAGCTCGTCTACTTGATGCATTAGGTCCGGCAACCAATATCTTAACAGCCTTTTGAAGCGGAAGAATTGCTCCTCGGTTTTTCAGAAGAGTAATCGCTTCAGCAGTAGCGTTATAAGATGCCTTTGAAAATTCTTTAGACGCAAACGCCGGATAATCTTTAATATTTGTTTTGGGTACATCAAACAAATTCAACTTCATTTTCAACGTAAGAATATGCCTCACAGCATCATCGATACGCGAAAGCGGGACTTCTCCTTCTTTTACCAATGATATCAAGTCATTGTAAAACTCCTTGTATTTATAAGGAATCATTACCATATCAATCCCTGCATTAATTCCTATCTTAACAGCTTCCCTTGATGAGGAGGTCAACCGATCTCTCGTACAAAGTTTATCAATATCCTCCCAATCGGTTACAATCATACCTTTAAAACCTAATTCTTTTCGTAATAAATTTGTCAGTATATCGTAATTTGCATGTACAGGCATCTCGTTTACAATTCCTGAATTAATCATCACCGTGTGCACTCCGGCATCAATGGCTGCTTTGAATGCAGGAACATGATATTCCATCAGTACATTCCGTGGAATGTAAGCCGGGGTCCGATCTTTGCCACTTGTGGGCACACTATAACCTATAAAGTGCTTCATGCAGGCTGCAACTTTAAATGGACTACTTACATCATTATCTTCACCTTCATATCCTTTGATTAATTCTTTACCGAAAACAACTCCGATATAAGGATCTTCTCCAAAACCTTCATACTGGCGTGAAAAACGAGGATCCAATCCTAAATCCAATACTGGCGAAAAGTTCCATGGAACGTTTGAAGCTCGGGTTTCATAAGCTGTAATTTCTCCCATCTTACGCGCATGAACCGGATTCCATGTAGCAGCAAGGGCTATTTGCTGAGGGAAAAGCGTTGAGCCAGCCGTATATGTTCCGCCATGAATCTGATCTAAGCCATAAATAACAGGAATCTTCAACCTAGTTTCTGTTAAAGCAATATTCTGTATTTTATTAATAAAATTCGTCCAAAATTCTGGTGTTTGTGCAGTACTTGATGGAACATTCAATAACGAACCTATATGGTATTCCACTATTGCCGCATTTATTTTTTTTATATCTAAATTTGTACTGCCATCTTGGAGAACTGTTTCAATTGTTATTTGCATCATTTGCCCTACTTTTTCCTCAAGAGTCATTTGAGACAAAATAAAATTTACCTTATCCGTAATGACAGAATTATTTTGTGCTTTTGAGAATATAAAAAAAGACAAAAACAAACAAAGTAAGAGATTTTTTTTCATTAATGTAAAATTGTAATTAACTCGTTATGTGATTTTTTATACGTGTTTACAAATAACAATTTTGGAGAATCACAGACGGTAATTAATGTCAAAATAAAAGTGTGTTTCCCGAAGTCTACAAAATCATTAGTAATGTAAAATTCAAGTTGATTTCAACTTGAGTATATTGCAAATATAGTCAAAAATACCATATTTATATTAGAGCACAACATTATATATAATGATTGTGAACTTAAAAACAATCTATTATTTAATAGACACTTATGCCAATAGATATATCAATTTAGCATAACCAAACACTTCTTGATTCCATTTTATGATAAGATAATGTTTGATTTTGACAACTTTTTTTGTCCGTTTACAGATACATTTGTATCATATTAATTTCAAAAATCGCAGTTACATCTAATTATTATGATAGGTATAAGCGTTTAGACCTATTTCCTTAATGTAACTTTAAATTACCGTATTGGTTAATATAATGAAGATTACATTTTTGAAAAGCTGCTTTTTAAACACAAATATTGATTAAAAGAATAAATGAATTGGAAGTTACAGTTCTTTTCTTAATAGATTTAAGATAACTGTTTCTATCTGGAAAAGTTTCAATTACATAGCATTTATGATTATATTATTCAAGAAAATTAAAATAAATAAAAAGTCAAGATGACTTCAAAGAGTAAAATAACAGATCAATTAATGTGATACCTTTAGTATTATGAGAAATAAAATTCAAAAATATCTTTTTATCGTCCTTCTTTTGGGAGCAATACCTCTCAAAGCACAAACCATATTGGTGGAAACAGAATCATTCCAAAATGTCGGCGGTTGGGTAATTGATCCTCAATTTACACTTGAAATGGGATCTCCATATTTACTTGCACATGGACTAGGAACTCCTGTAGCCGATGCCAGTACGACAATAACATTGCCATCAATAGGTACATATCATGTTTGGGCAAGAACAAAAGACTGGGTAGCTCAATGGAAAGCACCGGGAGCTCCCGGAAAATTCCAAATAAGTATTAACGATACTAAACTTGATACAGTTTTTGGAACCCGTTATGCTACCTGGACCTGGCATTATGGTGGATATGTAAACATAAACAACATTAATGCTCAAATAAAACTCATTGATCTAGCAGGATTTGAAGGCAGATGTGATGCCATTATTCTATCGAAAGATCTCGACTTTTCACCTTCAAACAACCCATCTGTTCTCGCCAACTGGCGCAAAACAATGCTTGGAAACTCTATTGTTAGAAATGCTGGAAAATTTGATTTTGTAATTATAGGGGGTGGAATTGCAGGAACAACTGCGGCCATATCAGCAGCGAGACTTGGCTTAAAAGTCGCATTAATTCAGGATAGACCGGTTGTAGGTGGAAATAATAGCACTGAAGTAAGAGTTGGACTTGGAGGAGCTATTAACGTGCATCCTTACACTAATTTAGGTAATATAGTAGCAGAAATTACTGTTCCCGTAAATCCATTAGTACCAGCAGGAAACGGAAAAGACAGTGTTTATGACGACACAATGAGAATGAAAGTCTTAAGTGCTGAGAAAAACATAACATTGTTTATGAATTGTAAAGCTGATTCGATTACCAAAATCAGCCAATCTATCCGATCTGTATTAGCGCAAAACACCAAAACTGGTGAACGTATAGAAGTATTTGGAACATACTTTGCCGATTGTACAGGTGATGGTACTATAGGTTATCTTGCAGGTGCCGATTATGAAGTTAATCTTACGCAACATATGGGTAATAGTAATCTTTGGAACTTGCGACAATATTCAACGCCACAACCATTTCCTAGATGTCCCTGGGCTCTTGATTTAACGAACAGCCCTTTTCCCGGTCGACCGGGCATTGATGGTGCATACAGCACAAGTGGAATTAATTGTTTAGGAGGTTGGTACTGGGAAACCGGATTCAAACATAATCCAATAACTGAAATAGAATATGCGCGTGACTATAACTTTAGAGCGATGTATGGAGCCTGGGATTGTGTAAAGAATGTAGATAAAATTTACAGCAACTACAAGCTAAATTGGGCAGCCTATATTACAGGGAAAAGAGAATCACGTTTGCTGCTTGGAGATGTTCAACTAACCAAAAAGGATCTTCTAAACTCTACTGAATTTCCTGATGGTTTTATTGGAGTTGGATGGAATATAGATATTCACGTTCCTGACTTAAGATTTCAAAATGGATTAATTGGCGAGGAATTTATTTCCATTGATAACCAAACCAGTTTTCATCGTCCCTTCTATATTCCTTATCGTTGTTTATACTCTAGAAATATTAATAATTTATTTATGGCAGGACGAGATATAAGCGTAACTCAGGAAGCACTTGGAGCAGTTCGTGTAATGAAAACAACCGGAATGATGGGAGAAGTAGTTGGAATGGCGGCTGCCATTGCTAGAAAACATGCTACACTTCCAAGAAATATTTATACAAACTATCTGAATGAATTAACGAATTATATATATCGTGGAATCCCTGCCGTTGCTGATACTTTAATTATCAGCCCAATAATTGAACCGGATCCATTAAATCCTCAGATTATCGTCGATAATACAGATGTAGAATGTACATTCGATAATCCCTGGCCTACCAGCACATATGTTGGCGGTTATTTTGGAAGAAATTATCAAGTAAACACAGGAGCTGATTCAACAAAATGGGCTAAATGGACACCAACAATCTCCAGAAGTGGCAAATATCGGGTTTATATGAATTGGACAAGCGGGAGTGATAGACCGGTTGCAGCACCTGTTGAGATAAATTCGAAAGACAGTATAACAACTATTAAGGTAGATCAAACTAAAAATGGTTGCATTTGGAATTACTTAGGAACTTGCAATTTCTTAACAGGAACGTCTTCTTATGTGAAATTATCCTCAAAATCAACAGGTTCAACAATTGCCGATGCAGTACTCTTCGAATTTCTAAGTGATTTCACAGGTATCAGTTCAACCGTAAATAAAGACGATGAAATAACTGTTTTTCCCCACAATGGGATTTACTCTGCTGTTGTAAATCTAAACAGCGACTCTCAGATCACATTATCTGTTTACACATTATTTGGTGTAGAAGTTCGAAAAATAGTCACACAGAAGCATTTGATGGTTGGAAATTATTCTTACACATTTAATCTACATGGATTAGCATCAGGCATATATATGTTGAGTTTAACAACAGACAATAAAAAAATATGTAAAAAAATACCTCTCATCTCATTAGAATAACAATATAAATCATGAGAACTCAATTATTTATACGAAACTTTTTTTAAAACATTATGAAATACAATCGAATTCTCATATTTCTTTTAAGTTTACAGAGTATATGCTTTGCTCAAACAGGTAAACTATTTTTAATTGCCGGACAAAGTAATGCTGTTGGGCAAGGAGCTTCAACATTGAGCATAGTATGCAATAAAGGAAGTGCATATGAATATAATTGGTCAACAAACTCTATTCAGCCGTTACAGGATCCTATGGGTCAGACATTCAATAATTTTGAGGCTGCTGCAACAGGTAGCATTGGACCTTCATTTGCAAAGAAATTAAATGATTTGACAGGCAAGACAATATATTTAGTTTCGGCTGCAAGAGGTGGCTCATCAAATAGTGTTAAAGGTGAACTATCTCCTTATGGTACTTGGGATGATAGCGGAAGCTTAATGATTTTTGGAAGTGCAGTTTCAAAAGTAAACAGTGCTATTAAGAAAACAGGTCTTGCCTTATCCGGAATTATCTGGATGCAAGGTGAGCGAGATGCAAATGCTATTAAAACTTTAAATGAAACGGAGGCTGAATATAAAGCGTCATTAGAAAAGGTTATTGCCAGATTCCGGAAAGAATTTGGAGCTAAACTCCCTTTTTATATTGTTCTTTCTGGTTTACAAGGAGTTGTTTTAAACGGAGTACCAGTGGCAACTTCTACTGATGCAAATTATGCCGTCAGACGGATTCAGATGGAGGTTGCCAATAGTACGCCCAATGTATTTATTGTATATACTTCTACAGATATTTTTTTTGATAAAGGTTGGATGAAACCCGAAACAACCACTGTACATTACACACAACCTGCATACAACCAAATTGGAGATTCTGTAGCTCAGTTTGTAACAAAGATTACATACGATACAATTGCCAATATTGATACCACAACTTATGTACCCAATATGAGTAATCCACATGTTATCGTCGATAATACAGACGTAGGATGTACTTTTGATACCCCATGGGCAACTAGTACTTTTACAACCGGTTATTACGGATCTAACTACACTCAGGATGGAAGTACTGCTGCAAATCCGGAAAAATGGGCAAAATGGATGCCGGATATTCAACAAACAGATATATATAAAGTTTATATGCAATGGGCGGCAGGAGCTGGACGTCCAACTGCTGCTCCGGTTGAAATACAAAGTGCAGATAAGATTACTCAGCTTACAATTGACCAAACAATAAACGGAGGTAAATGGAACTATCTTGGAACATTTAATTTTAATTCCGGAACTTCTGGCTATGTAAGACTATCGGCTTCTTGTTCCGGATCGACAATTGCTGATGCCGTTTTATTTGAACAAATGCCTGTTGCCAATAATATTGTAACCCCAATGAAAAACAATTCTAATCTAAAAGTTGAAGGAGCAAATTCGGGCACGTTAACAGCAAACTTTGAATTGACAAAACAAACGATATTATCTCTTGATCTTTTTAACTGCACAGGAGAAAAAATTAAATCACTGATAAATAACAGGTCAATGCAAAGTGGTATTTATAAAATAGCAATGGATAAATTATACATTAAATCCGGACTTTATTTTTTAGTATTGAGATCAAATGGGATAGCTCTTGAAACTGTGAAGTTTATAATATCGTGATAATTTTTATTGAAATGAAGAATTTTCTATGAAATTGTTCAATATAGTTTAGGAGTATCTACTTTATAATAAACACAAATGGTTTTGACTTATTAATGTATTTTTGATAAGAAATAAACAGTTATTGATAATATTATTTCTTTGTTTTACAAGTAAATTTGCTGCATAATATTTAAAACAAAAATATCATGAAAAAAAACACGTTACTCTTTTTATTTGTCTTATTAGGTTATAGTCTATCAGCGCAGATAACCCGCAGAGATACAATTATTTCTAATTTCGAAAACGGTTATAATGTGACTTATACCAGTGGTAGTGGATATACTTCTTCTACAACCTACACTGGTTGGAAAACATG
>JADGPS010000090.1 GCA_017882285.1 Paludibacter sp.
CCGGTCATTTTTCAAAAAAGCGTCAAATAAAATGGAGGAATTCAATACTCCGATTCTTTTTAGATGCTCCACCAATTCTTTCATTTCATTTTTCACCGTCTTATTAATTTCAGTATAACTATACAAATAACGAAAATTATGCTATAATTCAATGGTCACTGCCGAACCCCTTGCTGCCACACGATTGCATCGTGTGGCATAACTAAATTACAATTACCGTTTTCCCACGCGATACAATCGCGCGGGAGCTGGGGAAAATGATATAAAATAAACTCCCTCAGGATTTTTAAACTTGTATTTTCGACTCATTCCTGTTCATTCTATTTTATAGTATTTTGTCTTATCTTTATTGCCACGGTTTACAGCTCGGCTTTGCCGCTTGGTTTACCAAGAAAACCGCGCCAGCGGGAGCAGAGTGGTTTTGAAAACCTTATTTTCCTTTCTTTTGCCCTTAGTAGAAAACCTGAATCCCAAGACCCCAACCTTATTCCCTTATTTTATTTTGATTTATTGTTTGCTGGTAGAATTTCAAAAAAATTTCATACTCTTCCGCAAATGTTTGTTTATGATGATGTTCTTTTTGCCCTAATATGTATTTGCATACTTTATTTACTTCTCTTTTTGAAACTGAAAATGCCGAACACGAATTCTGCCATTGAAATTTACCTACACAAAGCTTGTTTTCTTTAATAAATTTCCCCGATGCTATCTCAATTAAATTCGCCAACCGCTCTTCATCCATATCGGGTGACCGTGAAACTAAAAAATGAACATGTTCAGGATTTGCATATATGGCATACATCTGGCAATTATGGTTATTGACAATTCCTGTAATATATTTTTCAATACGTTGTCTGTTTGCTTCCAAAATTAAAGGCAATCTTTGATAGGTTGAAAATACAAAATGCGTGTATAGATTATTATATTCAATTTTCATAAAATAAGAAAATAAGGGAATAAGGTTGAATATTTTTGTTTGTTTTTCTACTAAGGGTTATTAAAAAAAAATAAGGTTCTTATTCTGTAAATTCTATAATTCTGTAAAACCTGATTCAGACAACTACTTTTTTTCAGTTTAATTTATCCCGATCCTTCGGGAAGTCCCCGCTTCGCTCAGAACTGTCCAACTACTGCAAATCTTATTCATTCTTGGACTACAATGGGGGAGCGATATTTAGTCAAATCATCCACCCAGCTATATTCATATTCGTTACCGAGAATATCAATAAACGCAAAATTGCATTGAGAAACATCAGAAAGTCTGATTTTAGTACCAATTGTTTCGTTGTAATAATCATAATTTTCGCCTGCCGAAAACGTTCCATACAAATGATGACCTTCATAAAGCTGAGTGCCCGTTTGATTGCCTATTTGAGTCCGGATATAACCCTGAATCAAATTATGTGGATTGGCAATTGTTCCATCCGGAAAAACAAATTCGTAGGAAATTTTTGTGATATAACTGTTATTATCGGTATGAATAGTCGGTTTAATTATCATCAGATTATTTTGCATGTTGATAATCGAAAAGTTGAACGTATAAAGTTGATTCTTGTTCAACTGGAATGAATATACACCATCAGCAAATGGCCGGGAAGGATATTGTCCCAAACCGCCGGGTTGATCCATACGTGAAAACATAAATATAAATTCATTCTGTGCCTGCGTACTCCATGAAGTCTGAATATCGGTATAAGGCGCACCGGCAGGACCACTGAACGTGGAAGTAAAATTTTTGTCAAACATATTAATATCGCCGGCAACGCGTATGGCTGTGTTTACCACAAAACTTGCCTGTGGAATCATTTGAACAGCCTTTGTATCAGTACCAAAAGTACCTGCACGCATATTTATAACCGAATTTACCCGAATCTGATCTCCATTAATAATGTCGGGCGACCCATCGTTATCCATATCAATGTTTTTGGCCAATGTTTGATAATAAACGCCAACATTATTCAGAAAATCAAGTTCCTGAGAGGTTAATTGGATGGTTGAGCCAATCGGGTCATTGGCTGGAATGACTCTTGTACCGTCTAATGTAAGCGTTGACAAATCAATGCTTGAAGCATTTCCCATATTCACCAGAGGTAATACATTTATTCCACCGGCAAATAAGTTGCCAATAAACTGGTTGTTTGCATCCAGAAACACAAGACACGAAGCACTGCCTTCAGGAGCCTGCGTAGTAAACGAACCGTTTGTGATATTGGTCAATGAATATTTATTGCCATAAAAAACAAGCACTTTGGCGGCATCGGCCAGCGTTGGAACTGTTGATTTTACTTTTTGCACATTTGATTTGGACGGACTCGAAATCTGTCCTTTGATGGCAATCATTTTCTCACTGTTGGATAGACCGCAACTTGTGAAGAGCAGACAAACTGTCAGTAATTTAATAAATGTTTTCATGATAGTGTATTTTTTGTTAATCAAATTCTGTTTATATCATTGTGAATTTTTAATGCAATCCGAAATCGTATCTGTTTCCAGGCATAGCATTATATCCGATTACAATACCGTTTAAACCGGAAATATCAACAGGAGCAGAAAGTATGTAGGTATAAATTCCCAAAACATGATTTCCTCCGTTCTTCTCTGTTCGGCGTAGTCTCCAGACTACGTCGGGTTGGAAACAAGGCTATGCCTTGTAATTTGGATTCATAACTCTCTTTTCTTTTCCAACTATGGAAAGCCTGAGCCTGCCTACCGCAGGCAGGCTTTCCTTTTAACTTTGACGTAGTCTGGAGACTACGCCAACCATTTACACACTACGCTCAACAAGGCATTATTTTTTAGTATTTAAAGCTTAGCTATTTATTCTTTTTCTTACCTTAGACCATGTTTCGGTAATTAGAAAACTTTCTTCCATATAATCAATCATCTTTTCGAATTTTATCATGGGAACAGCAAATGATAAGATATCTTTTTCAACACAAGGACGCGCAGATGGATCGAACATACCAATCACGGCTCTGGGTCGTTCGGCATCTTTTTCAAGATAAGGATAATGAACTATTGAACCACAACCGGCTCCGAATGGGGTAAAAGTACTGTTTGGCTCTGATTGATCAAAATTCACCAAGGTAAACAGACCTGACAACACATCGGGTTTTGCAAAGAATATAACAACAGCCGGTTCATCCGATTCCTCAAGTGCATCCCAACGTTTGAAAATGATATAATGGTCTTTGGCATCTTTAATTGTCTGTTGATTTTTTTGTAATTCCAATACCATTTCGGGAGTTCGGATATATCGTTCACCTTCCATTTGATTGGGAATGCCGCACGATAAAAAATATTCAAAGTTAGGACGAATCGTTTCAGCATAACCCAGATAACGTTTTGCTCCGCTACAGGCAATTGATTCAGCGTCATAAGCCAATGATTCTCCTTTTCTTACTTTAGCAAGTTCACAAATAAGGCAGCTTCTGCCTTTTGCGCGGATAACATAGTTGGCATGTTGAATATCTTTATGATAATAAAAAACGATAGGTAATTCGGCCACGCCAAAGTACTTTTCCCAGAGTTCGAGAAACTTTTCTTTACGTTTTAAGTTCATGATTGATAGGATTTAAGCATGTGTATTACTTTTCTTAGAAGAAGATTTGCAAATATACCATTAATTCTAATCACAACATAGCGCATTTACGCTTACTTAAGCTCATGGTTGACACCTGACCTCCCGGGTATGTTCTTTAAATGTATAAATATTGCTGATTGTCGGTGGGATTAAAAGAAATTATTCCCGTTGGTCATGACCGTTGGTTCCCACCCACCAGTTCGACTCTTTGCTCATCTAATAAATATATCCGCCAGGACGGATGTTTATGGGTTTTCATAAAAACACTTCCTACCCATCGTTTGTAAGGAGAATTATTATACTGTAAATTATTATTTCTTTTTATGATGAAATAAACGATAAAAAAATCCTTTTATTCCGGTTTCTTTATAGGGATCACAATGTAAATTATCATAAACCGATTCGGGAATTGTAAAAGGAGTAAGGAATTTTCTTCTCCATGCAGAATTCTTCTCTATAGCACGAAGTACATTACCAACTATGGGCAATGCCAGTGAAGAACCGGAACCATTTCCACTGTAAAAATGGACTTCTGGCGAACTTGCACCAACCCAGGTTCCTACCACCAAATTGGGTGTATAAGCAATAAACCATGCATTTGTATAGTTTTCAGCCGTACCGGTTTTGCCTGCCAGATATGCACGAATACCAAACTGGTTTCTGATGCGTGTTCCTGTTCCCTGGTTGATGGCTCTTTGTAAAATGGCTGTAATCATTTCAGTAGTTTCTTCATTGAAGACTTTTTCAGGATGGGCATCCTTTCTTTCGTACAGAATTTTTCCTTTGGCATCGGTTATTTTATTAATCATCACCGGTTCTCTCATTTTACCCTTGTTGGCAAAAGCACCGTATGCGCGAACAACTTCATACAGGGACAAATCAAGTGTTCCTAACGCAATGGATGGCGAGTCATCATTAGTAGTTGGGAAATGAAGTTTGTTACAGGTGTTAATAAGTTTTTCACGCCCTGTTTGAAAGTACAAATCCAATGTAGGCAGGTTCATGGAGTGGGCTAAAGCATACCAAAGCGCCACCGTGCTGTCTTTTGTAAATTTATGATCAAAATTCTGTGGTTCCCAGTTGTTGTATTCAGGATATACTTTCTGAATATTCTTAAGATACGTGCAAGGAGTAAAATTATTTTCCAACGCTGTAGCATATAAAAACGGCTTAAATGCAGAAGCTATCTGACGGTGCGACAGTATCATATCAAAAGGAAGTTTTCTGAAATCGTTGCCCCCAATCCAGGTAATTACCGATCCATCTTTTGGGTTGGTAATGAGCACCGAGGCATTCAGCATTTTGTAGTAATACCACAAACTGTCTGTTTTATTCATTTTTTTTGTAGCGATGCCAGTCCAGTCAAATACTTCAATATCTTTTTTTACCGTGTTTTCATATCCGGGCAGTTTCGATTGTTTACTATACCAATGTTTTTTTATGTTGTGATTTTGAAGCTCATTATCCAGCAATTTTTGCATACCGAACAAATGCTTATGTATGCCTTCGGTGGTTATTTGCTGAATCTGAATATTCAGGGTAGTGTATATTTTGAGTCCATCTTTATTCAGGTCATATTCCCTACCACCTTTCCGTTGAATATCTTCCAGAATTTTCAGCGTTTCTTTCTTTACCTGATAGACAAAATAGCCAGCCGGAGCTTCTGTATTTATGTTTTCATAGTTGAGGCTTAATGGCAATTTCTGCAAACTATCCGACGCAGCCTTTGTAAGATACTTTTGCTTTTCCATCAAAGTCAGCACCATGTTTCTGCGTTCCAGTGAATTTCGGGGATTAAGGCGGGGATTAAAATAGGTGTTCGCTTTCAATAATCCCACTAAAACAGCTGATTCTTCCACTTTCAATTTGCGGGCAGGTTTATTGAAATACCGGTGTGAAGCAGCTTCCACACCGTAAACATCTTCGCCAAAAGGTACGGAATTGAGGTAAAGTAATAACAAATCCTCTTTGTTGTACACTTCTTCCATGCGAGCGGAAATAATTAGTTCCTTTATCTTGTTCACAGGCATACTTAGGATACCATAATTCGGGCGGCCATATAAATTTTTAATCAACTGTTGTGTCAGCGTACTTCCTCCACCGCCCTGGTTTTCACCCCAAAGGATACTTTTGAAGAAAACACGAAAATAACTCTGAAGATCGTAACCGCCATGGATAAAAAAGCGCTTGTCTTCAGTTGCAATCAAAGCCTTTTTAAGATGATCAGGAATTTCTGTGTTAGATATATTGGTACGGTTCTCGGCAAAAAACTTCCCAATAATAACGCTATCGGTGGAAATCACCAACGAAGCTTCTTCATTTTTTATTGCAGTCAGAGCTTCCTTATTGGGTAAGGAACCAAATATCCCTGAATACACTAAAAAAAATAACAATACGCATAAAAGCAGTATGGAAGACAGGAAAACAAAAAAGTATTTCAGGATTTTTTTTAAAAGCGGTTTTTTCGGAAGTTCCATAGTTCAAATTTTTTAAATGAGATAAACCCTGTATTTTTTTTCTGATTAATCTATCTCCCTCGTCCTTCCTCACCCTCGAATTCTATGTTTGGCATTACTAAATCACTTACTTGTTTTCCCACGCAATACAATCGCGCGGGAGCTGAAATATATCCGGCTCGGCGGAGAAGCCGGAGCCTGCCTACCGCAGGCAGGCTTTCCTTTTAACTTTGACGTAGTCTGGAGACTACGCCAAACATTTCCACACTACGCTCAACAAGGGTAATTTATTTTATAACATATTTTTCTTTCGGAGCAAATAAACTCAATTGTCCATTTTTTTCAGGTACTTTCTCGATTGTTAAATAATTAGAAATGAAAAGTTCTTTTCCTTTCTGGTCTGAATTTTCTGTTACATTTCTCATTCCATAAGTCAAGTCCCAAGGAATTATGTTCGCAAAAGTGAATAAATCTCTTATATACTGACTGTCGTCATAAGTTATGAGCCATTTATGTTTGCAGTTTCGCATTGTCTCCGCAAATTTTATATGGTCAAAGGATTTATGTAAGTTTCCGTTTTTACCGTAAAGTGCAGATTTTGTTGCAGAATAATATGGCGGGTCAAGAAATATAAATACATTTTCTCCGTCTTGATTTACTAATTCTTCATAGTCAAGATTTGTAATAGTTGAACCGTTTATTACTTTAGCAAATTCATTTAGTCGTTGAATACTGCTTTCTGTAAATCGTCCAGTAAATGCACCTTCGCTAAAACCACCGCTTAAACTTGTTCCTGAAAAAGTAATTCGATTATAAATGAAAAAAGCTGCTGCTCTTTCCAAATCGTTAAATCCGTCTAAATTTTCATTCAAGAATTTATGCAATTCTTTGCCTATTGGATACTTATTACGCCATTCGTAGATTTTATCTATTAAAGCATCTACATCTTTTTGAGTCATTTCCCAAAATTTATAAAGTTCAAAATACAGGTCGTTCACCCAAAACTTTTTACTTGGGAATCGTTGTTTGGCATAAATAAAAATAGAACCACCACCTAAAAATGGCTCTCTAAATTCTTCAAAGTCAGGCAGCAAAGTTGAAATCAATTCAACTGCTCTACTTTTACCACCTGGGTATCTTAAAGGACTTTTAATCATTCTCCTTGAATTATTATTTCAAAATTATTAATTGTTGATTCTTTTAACAAACTTTCCACCAACTCAATTTGGCTGTTGTTAAACTGATTATTATTGAAGAAAAGATGTCTTTCTCTTTCTGAATCGTTTGATGTGAGCATCCCCGATAGATTACTTGAAGTTAGTTTCAAAGTTGGTACAACTTTGAAAGAAATATCTCCAATAAATATGTTCGTCAAATTACAGTATAAAATCATTTTTAATAAACCATCTTTAATATCGCCAATACTTGGTAATTTTGAATTTGCAGAATGTTTACCTTCAATTAAATACAATTTATTACCTTGTATATCTATTTCATCAGTAGTAAGATAATACAAACCGCCTAAATAATTTTTAATAGTAATTGTTGCCTTTGTAGCAGTCGTTAATAGTTCTTTGGGTTGTATTGTCAAATGTTCTCTATGTTGCGCCCCCTTGGCTTTATCTCTTGAAGTTTCCATAAAGTTATTAAACCCAACTTCGAACTGATTTTTAAATTTATCAATGCCACTTACACCATGAAATGATACATCTAATTGCTTACTTATTTGAGAATAGTTATGTTTTACTTTATCTACTAGAAAAGGTAAACAGTCTTTAATTTCCTTAAGATTCCAATGTAAAGCTGAACTATGATAGTTTCCTATCTCATCAATTTTTGTCAGAATATATTCATTATCAAATTTTTGGTTAGTGATTTTGTTATTTCTTGTTGGATGTTTTTTTGCTTTATAATAATATGCAAAAATTACATATACATCCAATAAACTCATTAGTGAGATAGTGTCCCACTGAATAAAATCTCTATCACCTTTTGAACCTTCATCTTTTATTATTGGTATCACAGTAAACTTTTTCGAAACACACAAAGTATTGTAAACTCTTTCAAATGGATATGAGCGTGTACGTTTAGGTGAAACCCATTTAGAAATTGCAAAGTTGTATTTTTCACCTTTTATTATGCAACAAGACGGTATTGTATTAATGTCAAAATCGACAATATTAATTTCTTTTAAATCATTTGGCATTATTAGTTTGTACTCAATACCTTCTATTTCAGCGTTTATATTCATTGTTGCTATTTTTTGTTTTTGTTAGTAATTTTCTCAAGAGTTACATTATTAATATATCGGTATTTTCCTTCTTTTCTTTCTGTAATTTCAAATATATCACTATTCTCACTATAAACCAAATCGTCAAAACCTGTTTTTTTTCTTATAACATTTTCGAGGTCTCTAATTATCTCAAAACCAATGCTGTGTCTCTCGAGATTTCTTGCAACTTTCATAGTCGTACCACTTCCTAAAAATGGGTCCAAAACAATTTCTCCTTTATATGAAAATAATTTTATTAATCTATATGGAATTTCTTCAGGAAAGGCAGCTATACCTTTTTCAAGCGATGAACTTGGCAAAACATTTGTTATTTCCCAAAGTGTCATATACCATTTATTATCTTGAAATTCTTTTTTGTCAATTTTTGAAAGCTCACGAACCTGTTCAGGAATTGAGCGATAATCAAATTTACCTTTTTGAAATATAATTATACTTTCTAGTAAATTGTCTGGATAATAATACATTGGATAAGGATTTTGTAGTATTACACCACTTCTTTTGCTAATTCTAAGATAGCCATCAGGTTTTTTCCAAGTTATTTTGTCTCTATAACGGAATCCAACTTTTTGGAATATTTTTATTGTATCAGCAATTATTGGATATTTTGTTCCATCCACAAGCATATCATCAATATTTATTACAGCAATTCGACCATCTTGTAGAACTCGATAAGTTTCAGTTGCAAATTTTTCAAGCATTCCAAGAAATGAATCGTAATTTTTAAAAAAGCCTTCATAATCAAATGGTGCATTAAAATATGGGGGAGAAGTTATCATTAAATGACACATCTTGTCTGGTATTTCTTCCATACTCATACAGTTACCAAAAATCACTTTATGTTTGGTTTTCATTTCTTCTTTCATTTATAAATTACCTTTCATAGCGTCTGAGCGAAGCGTAACTTGTGCCTCCCTGCCGCAGGCAAGCTGATAACCCATACAGTACCGATAAATCGGCATCTTCACTTCGTTTCGATTTATAACTGTTTTATATTATTGAAGTTATAAACTTCTTTTGTTTCCAGTTTAATTTATCCCGATCATTCGGGAAGTTACGCTTCGCTAAACTCGCGCTATGCTGAGTTAGCGGTATTTTTTTTATTGAAATTTCAACCAGGGTTGTGTATGTATATATTGCTCAGAATTCTTTTTTAAAATGTATACATAATCAACATCTAACCCAAGACTAATTAGCTTGTTGCTAAAATCTTTCACAAATGATTCATTTTCTTTAATGATTAAAAGTTTCAATAATTCTTCACCGATTTTTGTAAATCTTAATACTCCAAAATTACATTCTGGAGTATTTGCCTTCTTTAAAGAACGGATTAAATATTTCCCCGACTCATAATAAGTATAAGTATCATTTTCATTTTGGAACAATCGTCTAATAATGTTTGCTTCAGATTGAATAATTCCAACTTCAGTTAAGAGTAATCTGTCTTCAAAAGACAATCCATATTTGTCTAAAATTCTATTATCATCTCCTTTAAAAATAAATGGACTATTATTTGAAATTATTACAAAATTAGACGCTTTTGTGAATACTTCAGCCTCTTTTTTAGAGAGGTTCTTTAAAAGTTCTAAAGTTCTTAATGAATATGATTTGGGTTGTTTTACTTCACCTGCAAGAATTCTTCCCCAAAGTTGTTGCATTTCTTCATCTGAAATATCTTCAACGATATTGAAAAATCTTGTAGTCCAATCTTCATCAACATGCTCTTCAGATACTGATTGTTCTTGAGAAAGTTGCTCTGCTGCAATTTGAGAAACATTATCAATATTTTCTTGTCGTCTAGTCTCTTTATGCAATAATCTGTCCTGAATTTTATCAAAAGATTCGGCTTCAATTTCTCTACCTTCGGCTAACGCTTTCGCTTTTGCTCTTTCGATAATTTCAATCTCATATGCTTTTGCATCAGCCTCCTTCCTTATAGCTTTAGGTCTGTAAATTGTTCCAATGCCTTTGCTAATTACATCAATAAGTTTCTCAATAGGTTTAGCATCAACCTTTATTAAATTTAATTCTGCCATTGAATTTTTATTTCATTATTTATTGATCTATTCTTCCTTTTTTTTTGTAAAATTACCGCTAACGACCGAGGTATGTATTAGCGTTTCGTTGTTTCTTATTCAAATGTAATTCTATATGTTAATGATTCAACCAAAAAATCATCGCTATTCTCGAAAGTCGGATTCTCAAGTCTTAAAATTTTAGGGTTCTCTGAATTGATTTCAGAAACACAATATACATAGTAGTTTGAGTAAATTTTTGACTTTGAAAATTCGTTTCTCGATATGATAAAACTTTTTCTGTTTTTATTTTCTGAAATTGCTTTTACTTCTATTTGTTTTTGCTTCCCATCTGTTTCAAATGATAAAATATCAAATCCAAGTTTCGGGTTGTTAGAAACTAATCTAACCTGTTTCGCTAATTCGGGAAAATCAATTTGTAAAAATTCGATTTCACTTTTTAGAACAATCTTTTCTGCTAAATCACCAATCTCCATTTGTTTTCGGAGGTTCTCAAGATAATCAATTTCACTTTCATTTTCGACTAAACTATCTAAGTCAAGAGTTTTTTTAGGTTGATATGTTTCTAATTTTAAAGTTGGTTTTTCAGGTTGTTTAATCTTTGGTTTTTCTTTTTCCAATGAAATTAGTTTGGAAGTTTCATTGTATTCGTCTGAATAACCCAAT
>JADGPS010000091.1 GCA_017882285.1 Paludibacter sp.
GTAGTATGGAGATATAGGATTTTCAGCCCCCAAGTTTGCATTCCAACCCGGACTTATATTGGGCACATATTCAGTACCCCACGCATTGAACCAGTTTTTTGAATATTTCCAGTTTTGATCAACTAGCGGATGAAATTCGTAAACCCGGTTAAAATCGTTCACATCAATCTCTGCATATCGTGCATGATAAATAGCATCCACAGTGTTTTTTAATAAATATTCATAGCGTGCAGGAGGTGACCATCTTTCTTGCTGGCCAATTATGAACAGATCGTAACCAGTAGCTTGTTTAACAGCCAGTCGTAATCGTGCATAGAAAGCAATAGCATTGCCACTAAAAAGGTGATATGCATTCGCAATATAAATCACCGGCTTACCATCTACCTTCAACATTCTGTCATAACTATAGAATTTTGATAAACATTCAACAAAATCCTTTATCATAGCGTCAGCTGCTGTAATAGTACCAGTCATTTTCTTTTCAATAATCATACTACTGTCTTTAGCACTTGCAGCTACTAATCCTAGTAATGTAGTACCAAAATCGTATTTTAAGGCAAATTTCAAATTACCAATTTCCGGCGATGTTATTACTTTCTCAATATTAGTTGAATCATTTGAGAATGACGTGCTTGGTGGTAATGCTGACATGTATTTTGGTCCACAGGAAAGCAATACATAATCAATTTTAGCCTGATTAATCCAGCGCAAATGTATATCCAAAATTCTTTCAGTACTATCGGAATTCATATTAAAAACACTGGTATACCTGCCCACAACAGGAGGAGTGGCAAATATACTAATTACCTTATCACTGGAACCATAACTACTGACTGTGTATAGATATTCAACTCCAACCAAATAATCATGAGTTACAGTTTGAAATTCAGGAATTGGATAATTTAAGAAGTGATCCTCAATAGTTGGACCATCGGGTTGGCACGCTGCAAATAATACAGCAATTCCTATTCCTGTCAAATAATATTTAAGTTGTTTCATGTGTATATTTTTTGAATTCCTATATTAATAAACTACTTCAATAAATAACCATTGAACTCCATTTGGGTCTAAATCGTCAGCTACTGTTGTGTAGTCTTTACCTTCGCGAGCATACCAATTTTTAAATGCTATATTATTAAATTTAATTTTTGTTGCCATCAATTCATCTATCGTTTTACGATTGTATGGTTTTGCCATTTTAAGATAAGCAGGCAAAATATCACCACTGGCACCTAAGTTTTCACTAGCCTTAGTATAAGCAGCATTATTGTATTTAACTTCATCAGGCGGATATTGCATTCGTTCGGGCAGATTCGCTATCTTGCCTTGTCCTCCGGCAATTAAGTTTCCCGGACTCATATGAGGCGGAAAATCAAGTAAACGAGTGCGACGAATATAACACCAGGCATCGTGTCCTCCATGAAAGTAACCGGCTATCCAACGTTGAGCAATGATTTGATGAAGCGGATCGGCACTGATATTGGAACTTGTTAAATTAAGATAATCAGAGAATGCATCGGTACGGGCAACACCCCATTTCACTCCTTTTTGGGAGCGATATTTAATTGCTTGTGCTTGAGTTAATTCATATTGTTCAAATGAGGCATCAATCCCATCATTGTAGTATTGCTCAACTGTTTTTGAACCTCCCCACCCTATCAATTTCGCTTCGGCTTCCATAAAACAGACATCGGCATACCAGAAAACGTTTAATGAACCATCGACTTTTAAAAATGAATTGTTTACCAACGAATACTGTGTGGATGATAACATACGTAATGGATTTGCCTGACTCGTCTGGCTACTGGTTTCGTCTAATCCAGCATAGGTGTTTGCCGGAGACACCGGCCTTCCGTTATATGGTATTGAGTATCTAACCGCAGCACGAACAGTAAAACTTTCATCCCAATATACAGTATCGATAAATGTAAATGGTGCACTTGTTACGCTTGCATATTTCGTCATGCGTGGATCTTTATAAGAGCGTTGATACACAAACATCTCATGTGAATAAGCAGGCTTTGCTGATGCATCGGATAGTGTATAAACATATCTGGTATAATAATCCGAATATTCGTTTAATGTTGATCCGTTCCATTTCAAAAAAATATTTAGGGCATTTGAAGATACTAAAAACGCTTCATTGCTCATTGATTCTTTTCCATATTTCACCGCATCTTCTGGTACCGCATTTTGTACTTCAAGTGCAATTTTTAAACGAAGTGAGTTGGCAAATGTTTTCCATTTATTAATGCTGCCATCGGCAAATACAAGATCTATTCCAAACTTGTCTTTGGACGCGTCAAGTCCATTAAATGACTCGGTAAGACGACGTAAAATATCACTGTAAATGAATTGCTCTGTATCGTATGGAATACTGGTAATATCAGTACGACAAGCATCAGTATATGGCATACCGCCAAAAGTAGTTGCTCCGATGTAAAACAAATAACATTCCCATATTTGGGCTATTAACACACGATTTTCATAATTTGGTTCATCTTTATATGTAGTTTGAATATTTTTTAACAAATAAATCGTACCATAAAAATCTGTCCAAAAATTATTTACATCGGAAGAACTTGAACCGTAGCGTGCCATATCACCACTTTGCATAGCCACTTGATGCGAGTATGGCCAATATATTTTGGCATTCATATTAGCAATACTACTCATGGTACGCTTCACAGCTGTAGCCATCAAATTATCCGGCTGCACTTTAGTGAACTCGTGGGGATTAGTATTAATATCCTCAAATCCATCGGTGCATCCCGAGTAACCTATCAACAAAGCACCTGCAAATAGAGCTAAAATAATGTTTCTGGCTATTTTTCTATATTTATTTTCCATTTATTTAGACTTTTATTGGTTAGAATGAAATTTTAAAGTCAAATCCGTAGTAAGCCGCAGGTAATGCAAAAGCCGATTCTATACCTTGGTCGTTACCACTTGAAGCGGTTGCTTGCGGGTCAATACCGAAAGGAGTATTTTGGTAGATTGTCCATAAATTTCGCCCAACAATTGCTAAATGAAGATTTTTTATCGGGGTCTTTCTCATTAATTTTGAAGGCATCGAATAACCGATAGAAATTTCACGTAATTTGATATATGAAGCATCATAAAGAAACGCACTTGTCATCTTGGAGGCTTGCTGCCAATAAGTTTGAGCCGATAAATACTGTGTGTTTACGCCTTTATATTCGTATTTGCCGGTTTCGACATTCAACCCATATAACCGTCCGGGGAATATTCCTCCTTTAGGGCGTGCAGCATCTGAATAAGGAAGTCCCGTAATTGTATTTATACCATTCAATTCATTTCCATCCTCTTTTAGCACAAGGTAACTAAAAGAATATTCATCACGAAATTGCAATGAACGCAACGAGTTTCCCTGGTCGACCCCTGTAAAATCAGAGGCTGAAAATACCATACCGCCATACTTAAAATCCATCATAATGTTCATATCGAAATTCTTGAAACTTATTTTATTTGTAAATGAACCTGTAAATTTAGCCTGCACATTTCCCAGATACTGATTGTTTGCACTAATCGGTTTACCATCCAGACCAATCATTGCGTAGCCTTCATCATCACGTAGGTAGTCCGTACCGCGAATTACTCCATAAGGTTGTCCTTCTTCTGCATTAATTGTCACTGAACCCCAACCTCCAAGTTGAAGAGAAGAAACACCATCCATAATAGTTACCACCCTGTTTGTGTTTTTTGCCCAGTTGACAGACATATCCCAAATAAAACCGGACTTTGTCTGAATCGGTCGTACTGTCATTGCAATTTCGACTCCCCTGTTTTGAATCTCGCCGGTGTTATACATTCTATCTGTAAAACCGGTGCTTGTGGAAACCTTAGCACTTACAATCTGGTCTATTGACCTTGTGAAATAATAGGATGCGTCTATCGAAAAACGATTTTTGAAAAAACGAAGGTCTGTACCAATTTCGGTGGAATAAGTTGTTTCGGGTCGAAGAGCCGGATTTTTCAATTTAGATCCAACCGAGAAGAGTGGTATTCCATTGAAAATAATGTATTGACTGAAATTATTTAATAATTGGTTAAAATTGGTTCCATTACCCACTTTTGCCCACGAAGCACGTAGTTTACCGAAAGTAAATATTTCCGATGGTAATTTAAATGCATCGCTAAATACAAAACTACCACTCACTGAGGGATAAAAAAATGAACAATTTTCGATAGGCAAAGTCGAGTTCCAATCGTTTCGGCCTGTAACATCAATAAATGCCCAACTTTTATACCCAAAACTTAGTGCTCCATAAAGACTCTCGCGACGGATCCTTTCGAGTGATTCACCTGTAGTTGGAGGTTCGGCTGCATTTGCCATACTTGCCATGTCATGTACAATCAATTTAGATACGGTTGATTGAATGGAATACAACGAATTCTCACGCCAACTGCCACCAAGGTTAGCATTTATAGAAAAATCGTTTAAAATGGTTTTGTTGTAGGTAAAAAAACCTTCATATTGATAGTTGTTAATACTACGACTAAAAGTGGAGTATTTTCCATTGGGTGCCCATAACGAACCCATATTAGTAAAATCGAATCCGCTACCGCTTTGCGAGTCGATAGACCCACGCACTTGGAATTTCAGATCTTTGTGAATATTAAAAACAATGTTTAAGCTGGCTAATAACCATTCTTTTTGGTCGGCATTCCAACACTCATTTAATGACCAATAAGGATTTACAAAACCAGCATCGGATGTCGTATATCGTAAGGCATTACCATTGCCATCTTTCCAGGGAATTAATTCAGACAATCCCATATCACGAGGAAAGAACAAATAAGCCTTCATCGGGTTACGATCGCTCCAACCACCATACGGTCGATTTTTTAAATTATCGAGTGTATAACGAACAGCAGCATCTGCCTGTATAAATTTGTTAATAGTATAGTTACTTCGTAATGAAAAATTGTGGCGATTACGAATATTGGCTCCATCCAATACATCATTATTTGTTGTATTGGTGTAAGTAAAAAGAAAACCTGCAACATCGTTCGATTTACTAATTGAAAAATTGTTAGTCGTTTGCAAAGCTGTTTGATAAAAATCAATTACATTGGTAGGATTAGGTTGGTATGATTTCATAACGCCATTACGCCCCATTACATCAAAAGTTCCGAGCATAGGAATACCCCATGAATAACCTCTATATGGGAGCATTAATGATACGTTCGATTGAGTTAAATCACGATAGGTATTGTTTTCGCCCAAGCGAAACGATTGTCCCCCACCATATATGTTTTGAAACTCCGGATATTCTATTATGGTGTTCCACATCATATTTAATCCATAACTAACACCGAGTCCCTGAATTTTATTTGCTTTTTTAGTTGTAATTAATATCACACCATTTGCAGCATCAGCACCATATAGTGCTGCGGCATTTGCACCTTTGAGTACTTCCAGACCCTCAATATCATCGGGATTGATATTTGCTGCCATATTTCCATAATCAAGGTCACCTGATTGTCCCATATCGTTTTGTATAATCACGCCGTCAATAACAAATAACGGTTGGTTATTTCCTGTTAAGGATTTACTACCTCTGATTTCTATTCGTGTAGAAGCGCTAGGGGTGGAACCGGCTATAACATTTACACCTGCCACTTTACCGGCAAGCATATTGGTTAAGTTGGAGCTACGCACCTCGGTCATTGACTCTACTGCAACACTTTGACGAGCATAACCAAGTGATTTTGCATCGCGATTGATACCCAATGCAGTAACAACCACTTCATTTATCATTTTAGTAGTCTCAATCAGAGAAATATTGATCGTCGCATTTTTTGTCACGTCAACGTTTTTCGTTTCATAACCCACCATCGAAAAAGATAGGATTGCTCGCCCCTGTCGGGTAATGCGAAAAGAATAACGTCCATCTTGGTCGGTAACAACACCTTGTGCTGTATTCTTAACTACCACATTTACTCCCGTTAACGGCGACTGGTCAATAGCATCGACAACAGTACCTTGCACCACAAAAGCATCCTGCGCAACTACTACTGTAGTCGTAAAGATACAAAGTAGCGCGACTAACATAATTTTGATGTTCTTCATGTAAAGATATAATTAATATTCGTATTTTTCAAAGCAAAAAGAACACAAACGACTCGACATAAAAGCAGAGTCGTTTGTATTGAAAAATTAAAATACAATTTTTTTATAACTGTTGCCTATATTAACTATGTATAATTGTCCTTGTTTTAAAGGAATTGTAGTTATTCCTTTTTCTACCTGACGTGTTAAAACTCTTCTACCGGCAAGATCCGAAATAGTGACTAATTGTGATTCGGGGGCATTGATAGTAACAATGCCTTTCGAACCTGTTACATAATTCAATTCGGGTTTAGGTTGATTTATTCCTGTTGACCCGGCAACACCTCTTAGTTTAACTGTTTTCGTTACTCCAGTACCTGACAAGGTGAAATCTTTTTCGAAAACACCTTCAGCTGTCGGAGTGAAAGTCACATCCAATGTTGTATTGAATTCATTAAATACACCGGAAATAGAAGTTTTATTTAAACTAAATGGAGCGGATGTAGCTGCCGTAAGGGTTCCTGTTACCTTACTTGCTAAAATCGGAATAGTAATTGTTTTAGTTGCACCCATTTGTATTTCTCCAAAGTCGATGTCTCCATAACTATTGAAAATAGTTGCACTGCTGGCTACCTGAAAACCTTTTACAGATATATTGTCCAAACGGATTTGTGATCCGGTATTCCATGCCGTTTGCCAACCGGTTAATACTGCAGGATCGGGATTATCGGTCACAAAAGTAGGTGCACCAAATAACCAACGAACATCAACTCCCACTTTGCCAGCAGCTTCTGCAGGTAGTTTCAGATCTGCTACTTGCCCGAAATTAATAGCCGTTTCACTCATTTGTGTTACATCGAATATCTTTATAGGAGTAAAGTTAGTCCAAGGACCATCTCCGATACGGTACTGAACTGTATACGAATGTTGATAACTTGAAGTTGATCCGCTGGTAGCATGGCTCGAATTGATTGTTACGTTAAACAAGCCCGTTGTTGAAAACGACATTTGAAAATAACGCTCGGTACCGTCTAAAGTAAGCCAACCAGTATTACAACGAACATATCCGGCTGCTGAAGGTGAACTCCATTTACGCGTAACAGTTACAATCGTAGGATCGAACATTTGTTCAGTACCTAATTTTGCCGTTGCTATTTGTGTGCCAGCATTAGGCAGAATATATGTATATAAAGACTGGCCTGCAGGTACACCAGTAGCACCGCCACCAAGCCAATTGTCGAATGTCCACGATGCAATGATTTGTTGATCTTGTGCCATCACTGTCAAAGATGATAGCAAAATTATTGACATGAAAATCATTTTTTTCATAAATTACTATATTTAAAGGGTTAATAAAAAGTTGATTAATTTTTTTGTGTAAAGTAAAATTTTTACAATTAAAATCTTATTAATATTTCATTAATTACACCTTATAACTGTGAAATATTGTCAAATTCTACTACATTATAACTTTGAAAGGTTTTCCAGCTACGTTTACAATGTAAATAGCATTACTGGAAGCATTGATTTCTTGTTCAGAAGCAAGCGTTTTTATTTCACTCACTTTAATACCGGAAACAGTATAAATTGTAGCATTTAAACCTTCGGCTCCCTGTATATTAATTTTGCCATTGGCAGCAGCTACTTTGATAGAGTTTGCTTCTCTCTTATTTACATCTGTAAGTGTGGAAACAGCAGTAATAAGAACATTATCTATGCGGCTTTGTGTTGTTGTAGCTGTACCATCAAATGCTGTTTGTAAAAAACGAATTTCAAGTGCTGTAACATTTTCGCATGCAACAGGAAGTGTAATATTGTCAAATTTAGCAGGGATAGTAGTCTCCGAAACAACATTGATGAACACAGGGTCGCCTACAGCAGTCCAGGTACCTGTTGAGCCGTTACGATATTGCAGTTGTAAATAATAATACCGGGAGCTACTATCGGCAGCAAATCCACCTGTTACCTTAATAGTGGTATAGTCTACCGTGCTTAAGCCAATAATTCGATAATAAGTACCTACTATCATAAGTGTGGTACGGACATAACCGGGTTGCGTAGGTGAACCCCATACACGAATAACTTCCGTACCTAACACTCTGGCATCGGCGAACATATATTCACTTCCAATTTTGGCTGTTGTAGCTTGAGTCCCTGTATTGGCGAGAATAGGGTCAGTGAGCGATAGTCCGGCATTTGTAGTACCGGTTGCTCCACCACCAGGCCACTGTACAAATGTCCAGTTGGCCAATGTTTCCTGAGCTGTTGCTGTGCAAATGCCTGCAGCAACAATAACTAACGTTAAAAACGTTCTGAGAGAGTTGAATTTTTTCATGATTTTTGATTTTTAAAAGTGAATACTATAATTGAACCTTATATGCTTTATTGTTTACTTTCACAATATAGATTTGACCTAAAGATAAAAATGTTTCTTCTTTTTCATTTATATTTTGCAATTCCAATACCTTTGCTCCCGTTAAATTGTACACTTTTACATTTGATCCGGCAGCACCGGTAAAGGCTAATTTGCCATTGGCATTAAATACTTTTACATTATCACTCGTATGGCTGATTGTAGCGGTGCCAGGATCTACAGTACCTACGAGAAGGACATCATCTATTCGTGACTGGCCACTACCTGAAACAACAGTGGTTGGAGCGGTTAATTGATAGCTTGATGCACGAAGAACACGAAGATCAATACGTGCTTTGTTATTACATTCTGCAGGTAGATCAAAAGAAAAAGATTTTTTCGCGCTTGTAAAACTAAAATTGGCTGTGTCTGTACGAAGGCTTACCCAAGTGGTGTCTGTTTCGAGTATTCTACGGTACTGTACTTTAAATTCACGAGGTCCGGTGTTTGAACTCCAAACCTTAAAAGAAAATTTGAGGTCTGTATATCCTTCCGTGTTTATACCATGAATGTACCAAAAATAATGGGTCTTTTCGATTAAATTTGGACCCCAACCTAACGACATGGCGTATCCGTTTCCAGTGGCAGTAGCCTTTCTAACAGCTCTATTTGCAGCTTTTCCATCCGTAAAAAATTTAGAAGTGTCATTTTTTGCAGAATACACATCAGGAATCGGCGCAGCTGCAAAAGTTGTGTACCAGTCTTCAGATCCGGCAGGTGGAGTCCCCTGACCAACAAAATTATCAGCTCCTCTGAAGTCCCATAATGCCAAGGTTGTTTGTGCTGATAAATGAGCACTAAACATAAATGCGATGACGCATAAAAAGTAAATTTTTTTCATTTTCATTTTTTTTTAAAAGTATTTGTATTAAAGTTAATTAGCGAATTATTTTTGTTGTTGTATTTCCTGTTTTAACAAGGAAAACTCCCTTGTATGGCAATGTGATTTCCTGATTTCCGGCAGTACCAATGGTTTTATTAATTTGCACACCCGATACATTATAAATAGAAATCATCAAACCTTCGGCATCGCTTACCGAAATCCCTTTTTCTGTAACTTTTACTATATAGGTGTTTTCTTCCTCTTTATTAACCGGCAAAGTAGTAAGAAGCAAATAGCCTTGTGCGATTAGATCGGGAGGCGTATAGCCTAATGCGAGTATACGTAACGAAATTATTTTCGTTTCGGAGCCTCCGCCACTAATAATTAGACGATCGTTGTATTCTCCTGAAACTGTTGGAGTGAAATTAACCACTACAGTTTCGGTTACAGATTCGTTTACAGGTTCGAGTGTAGTTTTATTCACACTAAAAGGTGGCAAAACGGACAAAGTTAACTGTCCGGTAAGCTTTTTACCTGTAATATCAATATTGACCGAAGCCGGAGCATTTTTCACGGCATTACAGATTGAATAGGTTGATAAAGAAGTAACTACAGAAGGAATGGTTGGCTCAACATAACCTGTAACTTTCACATTTTTCAAACGATTTTGCGTGTTTGTTTGTGCCGCGTTTACACCATTAATTTTGTAATTACTGGTTAAGCGGATACGAAGAGATATTGTTTTTGCTTCACATTCTCTCGGTAAAGGAAATGTTTTTGTTGTTAAACTTTGAGGTGACATAAGCGTACCTAAGCTTACCCATGTATCTGTTCCACTAATGCAATATTCTACTTCGAAATCGCGTGGGGCATTACCGGAGGAAGCACCCATATCGAACATAAATGCTAAACTATAATAACCATCGGTTTTTACATTGTTTACAATCCAATAGCGGGGAGATGCTTCGATAAACTCCCAACCTGTAGAAAAAACATACCCATTTTGTCCCGTAATTTTGCGACTTTCGGTAAAGAATGTTGCTGCAGTATTATTGGTATTGCTTGAATCCGGTAATACCGGTGCGGTTGCATAATCGTAAGAAGTGGTTATCCCAACAGTTGAACGGAAATCCCATAAAACAAGGTTTTCGGCAGTTTGAGCCACAGTTGTTGTTGCTAATCCAACGAACAAGCAAGCAAATATATATTTTATTGTCTTCATAATTTTAAATGCTTTTAAATTATCTGTAACCTTCATCTAAGTTCACACCGCCAAATATATAGTTTTGTTTGATATTGGTCGGGAAATATTGTTTCAGGTAAGGCGAATAGGTTAATACTTCCATTGTTTTTTCATCAAGATTAATGTCTACAATACGAAGATAACCGTTTTTACCGCCATCTGTTAATATATTTACCTGATTCTGATAGTTCTGAAGCATATTGTAGATTTTATTTCCGTTATCTCCATAATTGACCAGTTTTGCAGTTCCTGTTCCTAAAACATGGCCGGAAAAAGTGGCAAAAATATTTTTATGTTTTCGTACTAATTTGTTCCACAACATTTCGCCGGTATTGATAACCGATTCAGGATGATTGGGGTCATTTGCTAAG
>JADGPS010000008.1 GCA_017882285.1 Paludibacter sp.
CGTTACCAATGCGGCGGGATGTACTTCAGCAGCATCAGCTAATGTGGTGATCGGTGCACAACCGGTAACTCCATACGCTCCAATAGTAGGCACTATTACGCAACCGACCTGTTCAACAGCAACCGGAAGTGTTATATTGAGTGGTTTACCTTCTGGTAACTGGACGATTAATCCGGGGGCTATAACAGGTTCAACTGCAAGTACGACCCTATCAGGTTTAACTGCAAGTACAACCTACAATTACACCGTTACCAATGCCGCAGGGTGTACTTCAGCAGCTTCGACCAATGTGGTGATCGATGCACAACCTGTAACTCCATCCGCTCCAATAGTAGGCACTATTACTCAACCGACTTGTTCAGTAGTTACAGGAACCATAACCGTTACGGTTCAAAATGCAGGGGAAACCTATAGTTTTGATAATGGTGTAACTTTCCAATCCGGCAACAGTAAATCAGGCTTGGCAGCAGGAAGTTATAATGTGATGATAAAAAGTACAGGCGGATGTACTTCCGCACCTTCAACTGTCACTCTTGCTGTACCAAATTGTAATAACATTGATTTAGTGGTCGTTGAAACGGTCAATGCTACGATTGTTATTGTCGGACAAACGGTAATATTTACAATTGTGTCAACTAATAATGGTCCTGATAATGCAACCGGAACATTAGTTGCGGTCAAATTACCAAGTGGATATACTTTTGTTTCATCATCAACAACGACAGGAACTTATGACCCTTCAACCGGTGAGTGGAAAATTGGGAATCTGAATAATGGAGCAACTGAAACTTTAACCATAACAGCAATAGTTAATTCAACAGGAATTTATGCTATTACTTCAGTAATTCAAAGTAATCAAGCAGAAACTACTTATGTTAATAATACTTCAATGGTTGAACTAATACCAACGGATTTCTTTTTTCCTGATGCTTTCTCTCCAAATGGTGATGGTTACAACGACAAATTTGTGATTATTCATGATGGATCACTGAAATTAGATTTTGAAGTCTATAACCGGTGGGGAAATTCAGTTTATAAAAGTTCTGATTATCAAAATGACTGGGATGGCAAGGGAACAGGGAATTTCTTAGGAACTGATCTTCCGAATGGTACTTATTATTGTACGTATAAGGTAATTAAAATTGCAACTGGAGAATTTATTCTTAATGGGATAAAATATATAACATTACGTCGTTAAGAAAAACCTAAATTCCCTGAAGGGAAGTTTAAAAAAAAGTTACTAACCGAATAAAAAGCATGGTAATGTTACACGATATAATTTCAAACTTGCTGATTTCGCTAAATTTGCCGAAAATTCGGTTAATGCTTTGTTTCTGTCTGCTGTTTGTAGTCAATTCGATGAAAGCACAACAAGAACCGATGTATTCGCAATACATGTTCAATATGTTGCATATAAATCCTGCCTACGCCGGTAATCGTGCCGTAGATAATATCACTACTTTGTATCGAAAGCAATGGGTAGCAATTGAAGGTGCCCCTACCACCGCTTCTTTATCGTGGGACAGACGACAAGAGGGAAGCAATGTAGGTTATGGTTTGCAAATTTATAACGACCAATTAGGAATTGAGTCTACATCAGGTGTTCAGGCTTTTTATTCCTATCGTATCCCATTCGAAAAGTCATTTTTATCTTTTGGTTTGAGCGGAGGTGTATTAAACTACCGCGCTGCGTTTTCACAAACATCAACAACACAGAGTGGCGACCCTTTATTTCAAGATGATGTAAACGGTTGGCTTCCTACTATAGGCTTCGGTATTTTATATGCAACGGAAAACTGGTATGCGGGGCTTTCAGTACCGGCTTTATTGGAAACTAAAATAAATGCAGATAACCAGCAAGTCACAACCGGTGCCAACAATCATTATTTTCTAACAGGAGGATATATTTTTGATGTATCAGAAATACTCAAACTTAAACCTTCCATTTTACTCAAAGCTGTTAGAGGTGCTCCTTTCGAATATGATATTAATTTGAATGCATGGATTCAAAATATTATGGGATTAGGTGTAAGTTATCGAACAGGCGATGCAATCGTGGCAATGTTTGAGCTTCAGATTTTTCCTGAATTCCGACTCGGATATGCTTACGATTACACTATTTCGAATCTTAAACCGTACAGTAAAGGTACTCACGAGCTAATGCTGAGATACGAATTTGGTAATAAAAAGAATCAACGCGTTTTATCGCCTCGTTATTATTAAGTGCTTGAAATTCAAATTGTAAAAATACGAATTTAAATAGTTATACCGAAATGAAACTATCAACAATAATAAGGGTTGCTTTTGCGATTTGTATGCTAACCTCCGGTATACTTAATGCACAAATAAACACCAATAAAAAGGCACCAATAAAGTATAGCATATTATTAAAAAAGGCTGATATTGCCTATCAGGATTCTAAATATGCTATTGCAGCAGATTATTATGAAACCTACTTACAAAATCCGGTAAATTCTCATAATATTGTTTTATCAAAATTAGCCGATTGTTATTGGCAAATGAGAGAATACGATAAAGCTTTACGGATATATAAACTTATCTCTCCAAATGGAAATCAAGGAGCAAGTCAGCAATATCAACATCGAATAGCTGAATTGTATGCACGAAACGGTCAATATCAGCAGGCGTCAGAATGGTTGAAAGGTGTAGCGGGATACCAATTGAAAGCCCAAGTATACAATGAAAAGGAAACCCTGAATAAAATAAAAAAAGATTCCCTCAACTGGAAGTTGGGGTTTTTGAATGTTAATACAGCATTTAGAGAATTTTCTCCTTTTTTATCAAATAACACCTTGTTTTTCAGTAGCAATAAACCACTTCTCACCAAAAAGAAAGCTTATGGGTGGGATGCTAAAAACTATGCCCGTTTGTGGGAAATACCTTTATCAAGCCTCGATACAATTCCATATATAAAGCTAAAAAACACTGCTTTAAATAAAAACCAATCAAACCAAAAAACCAAAAATCTGGCCGGAATTTACGAATGTGGAGATACGAAACCAGGTAGCAGCACCATCCGTCTAGTTATTAATAAACCAACTATGAACGGTGATTTAAATCCGGCTGGCACTGTCGTTAAAGGTCTCGAAAAGATTCAGTTGAATGCCGGTGCAATCTCGATTGATAAAAATAATCACTTCTATTTTTCAGCCAATTATGCAAAAGCCGATAAAAAAGGTGTTAATCGTATTTGTTTAATGGAGGGAATTTATACTACTTCAGGAATTACAACGATTCAAAAATTGCCTTTTGGCGATGCCAATACTTATTCGGTTATGCATCCGGCAATAAATCTCGATGGAACCCTTTTGGTGTGTAGCAGCGATAAAGCAGGTGGAAAAGGCGGTTACGACCTGTATTATTCAAAACGTAGCGATATAAATCAACCGTGGGATACGCTCAAAACTTTTGGTAACAATCTAAATACTATTGGAAATGAGGTTTTTCCGAGTATTACACCTGACGGATATTTGTATTTTAGTAGCGATAATATTCCTGGTTTAGGCGGATTGGATATTTACCGGATTCTCCTTCATGATGCCATTGCCGGAAGGGGAGAAATTGAACATTTAAGTTATCCGGTTAATAGTTCGGCTGATGATTTCGGTTGGACACAACAAGACATCACCGGTGTGAAAGGATTTTTTACTTCCGACCGTTTGAACAGCGATGACAATTTATACAGTTATTCGTATAATCCGATTAAAACGTTAAAACGTGCCAAAAAATCATTTATCGAAGGTTTTGTTCTTGAAAAACAATCATTAAAACCAATTATGGGTGCAACACTCTTTTTGTATAATATCCGGGAAGACACAGTGTACGTTGCCAAAGCCGACAAAAACGGAAAATATCATTTCCCCGTTCTTACAACCAGCGATATAATAATTAAAGCCGTTAATAAAAAATATATAAACGACTGCTTATCAGCGAATATTCTTTACGAACCTCAACCGAAGGATACTATTCAAAAAGCTCCGCGCGATTTATTGCTCGATAAATTTAAGGTTGGTTTTAAATGGAAATTGAGCAATATCCATTACGATTTTGATAAATGGAACATACGCGCTGATGCTATGCCAATTTTAGATAGTTTAATTATGATATTAAACAAAAACCCAATTACCGTAGAATTAGGTTCGCATACCGACTCCCGCGGATCGTTCAAATATAACGAACGATTATCGCAACACCGTGCCGAATCTGCTGTTGCTTATCTTATTCAACACGGCATTGATTCCAAGCGAATTACAGCAAAAGGGTATGGTGAATATCAGCTGTTGAATCGGTGTTCAGATGGCGTACCGTGTACTGATGAAGAACATCAAGCTAACCGGCGCACCGAGGTAAAAGTAACCGGTTATACTACTCCTCAAAAAGTATCCGAGAATATAGATCCGGATAAATTCAAAGATGGAGAAAGAATTAACAAAAACGACTTGCCAAAAGATTTCTTCGAAGAATGTAAATAATTATTGAAAGAAAACAGTAAGAAATTTCATTTCAAAAACCTCCTCAATCAATCCGATTTGGGGAGGTTTCTTGTTGTACCGCACATACCGATTTCGGGATTTTCAGTCATAAAGTAGTTTTTGCATAAACAGGTTACGAACGATAAATTTTTTTGGATATATCTATAGCTTTAATATGCTTAAAAACGAATCTTTATTTTTTCGTTTAAAAAAAGCATTTATTGGGTGCAAAACCATTGATTGTATCTAAATGAAGTGTTTATAGCACTAATAGTAGATTTTAATGTTCGTTTTTATCTGAATATCAGAAGATTAATAAAGTTTTAAATATTAATATTTTTAGCAATTGATTTTATGGTATATTTATTAGTCTAATATACAATAAAGTAACTCTTTGAGTACTTAAAAATTATTCGTTTTAGTTTAGAAAACTTTATAAATTAATGGATTGAATACTACACTTGTTATAGCATTGATTTTTTTGCTTTACATTTGCGGAAATATTTCTTTAATATGAATGTAAACACGAAAATTCGGTACGGTTTAAGAACAATGATCGAAATTGCTAGTTCGACGGAATCGAGTGGTATGTTGCAAAAAGATATTGCTAAAAATCAACATATTTCACTAAAATACTTAGATCCAATAATTTCGGCCTTAAAATTAAAAGGAGTGATTGCCAATTCCAAAGGAAGAGGCAGCGGATACAGATTGACACGACCAGCCGAAGAGATTACTATGTATGAGATATATACAGCATTTGAGCAGATAACAATAATAGAATGTATAAATAACTGTGGTTTTTGCGAAAGATCTATTCACGATTGTAAAGCGAAAAATTATTGGAGTGAGTTTAGAGCGGATTTTATTCAGCTTTTACAAAAAAAGAATCTTCAACAAATTATTGAAGAAACCTATTATGAATGTAAAGATTTGGTTATTAGCGAATAAATTGATATTACAATCGGTATGTTATATAAGAAAAAGAGAATCAAACGAAAAAATTTATTTTTTTTCAAGTTAAATACTACTATAGTTATAGCATATATTTTTTAAAAATGAATACAATTTAAGTTATAGCATTTGTAATATAATTACAGAATAATTTTTTATTTTTTTTCAAAATTAATACTACTTGTATTATAGCACTTGTATTTTTTTTCTTAAAATATTATCAATACGTTCAACAACAATTAATAAAAATAAAATTATGACAAAAGGACAATTATTAAAATCAGTTATGTTGCTAATTATTAGCTTCATGTTTATTGCTGGAAATAGTTTAAAGGCAGAAACTCTAAAAATAAATCCTAAGAGGTCTTCCATTATTATTTCAGGAACTACGAATGTTCATAACTTTGAAAGTAAAGTTACCCAGGTTAACGGTGAACTTATTGTAAACAGTTCGAAACAAGTACAAAGTTTAGTAGTAGATATACCGGTTCGATCTATTAAAAGTGGAGAAAAACTAATGGATACAAAGACTTATGAGGCATTTTCAGTGGAGAAAAACCCCAATATCACCTTTAAAATGCTTGATGTTTCAGGTTTACAAATTTCAGGGGATAATATAAATGTAACAGTAACAGGGAATTTAACAATGGCCGGTATAACCAAAAAAGTCGTTTTAAGATCGTCGGGTAAAGTATTGAAACCGGGAGTTTATGAATTTAAAGGCAATGTAGCTCTTAAAATGACTGATTTTAAAATGAGCCCACCTACAGCTATGTTAGGAGTAATGAAAGTTGGCGATGCTGTTACATTGAAATTTGATGTAACAGTAGAAGGTAATTCTAATTTGTTAAGTGAAAACAAATAATTAAATATCATTTTTTTTATGATTCTATCAATTAAAACAATTTGAAAACAAACAAAAAAAAACAGAAATGAAGAAATCGATTTTTACAGTAGCAGCTGCACTTTTAGTTAGTAGCGCAATGTTCGGTCAGTTAAGACCAACCGATCAAACGGGAGTTAATGTATTTGAAACTCCTAAAACGGACACTCAGTTTACAGGACCAAAAGTAGAATTTGGTGGTTCAATTGCAATGCCATATATTGCATTAACCAACAGCAACGCTGTAACAGAACAAAATCCGGCAAAAAACTCACAGGCATTATTCAAAAATTCTCCAAACTTTGCCTTGTCAATGGCAAATTTGGATATTAAAAGTTATTTAGCAGATGGCGTTTCATTGCAGGTAACTTTGTATCTTGCTTCAAAACATCACAACGAAACATGGGTAAAAGGTGGTTACGTTCAATTTGACAAAGTTCCGTTTATTAAACTGGACTTGTTGGATCAAATAATGAAATACACTACTATTAAAGTAGGACAAATGGATGTAAACTATGGTGATGCTCACTTCCGTCGTTCTGATGGTGGTTGCGCTATCTACAATCCATTTATGGAAAACTACATCATGGACGAATTCGCAACTGAAATTGGTGCAGAAGCTGATGTAAATTACAATGGAATTATAGGTGTGCTTTCAGTAACCAATGGTAATTTGAACCCAAGTTTGGCTCTTATTGATACAACAGCGGCTAGCACCAAATATTCAAACGGTCTTCATAATCCATCATGGATTGCTAAAATTGGATATGACAAACAGTTAACAGAAAAATTCCGTGCACGTATTACAGGTTCTGTTTATTTTACAGAAGGAGCTCTTTCAAACACATTGTTTGGTGGTGACCGCACAGGTTCTAACTATTCAGCAATTATGTACAACGCTGCTCCAGGAACAGGAACTGCCTTCGGAGGTCGTTTTAATCCTGGATTATCTGACAAACTTACAACACTCATGGGTAACTTATTCCTGAAATACAAATTAACAGATGGTCTTGCTGTAGAATCTTTCAGTACAATTGAATCCGCTGCAGGACGTACTGCTGCAGAAGCTACTGATCGTCATGCAAGTCAATTTGCAACTGATTTGATTTTCCGTTTTGGAAAAGCTGAAAACTTCTTCTTGGGAGTTCGTTATAATACTGTTACTGCCGATGCGGTTGCAGTAAAAGCAGTTGCTCCTGTAGGAACAGTACTTGGTCAAGATGCGGTTCCTGCTTATTCAATCGGAATTAGCCGTTTGGCAATCAGCGGTGGCTGGTATGTTACCAAAAATATCATGGCTAAAGTTGAGTATGCAAACCAAAAATATAGTGGTGTTCCTAATGTAAATTATATCCTGAACGGTTATGAATTCCACGGATTAAGCGCAGAAGCTGTAATTTCATTCTAAAAAATAATTTTTTAAAGTGTTTTATTAAACCGGTAAGAAATACTTACCGGTTTATTTTTTTTAGAAAAAGGCAATTTTAATATTAAAGATTAACTCGAGTTGTTGGGATGGATTGATGATAAAAAAGCCCTTTTCCAACAGGAAAAGGGCTTCTATATTTTTATAAGAAGCAATTACGCCAATTTATTTACATAAACAGCCAATTTCGATTTCAGGTTACTGGCTTTGTTTTTGTGAATAATGTTTCGTTTAGCAAGTTTGTCGAGCATCGCGCTGATTTTCGGCAACATTTCTGTAGCTACAGTTTTGTCAGCAGTTGTACGCAATTTACGAACAGCATTACGAGCAGTTTTTGCAAAATAACGATTGTGCAATTTTTTCTTGTCAGCCTGACGAATTCTTTTAAGTGATGATTTGTGATTTGCCATCTCAATCTTAATTTATTGTCTTTTAATTTATTGTTTTTTTTTGTAGTCCATAGGGGAGTCGAACCCCTCTTTCCAGGATGAAAACCTGGCGTCCTAACCGATAGACGAATGGACCATTTGGCCATTTTTTATAGAAAATTCGTATTCTCAAATGCGGGTGCAAATATACGGCACTTTTTTGAATTGGCAAAGGCTTTCAGCCAAATATTTTGTTTTTTTCATAAATCCTTATTTATCAGTAAATCAGATTAAATTCATCATCTGATTTTATGTTCAATTATCGGTTTTTAAACGATATTTTTGTTATATTTGTGGTCTTAATGAATAATTTATGCAGGCTAAAACCACGGGAATTGTAATTCATTCAATCAAATACAGTGATTCTTCTACCATTGTTACGGTTTACACGCGGCAGTTTGGTCGTGTTTCGTATATGGTACATGGAGTGAACAAAAAGCGATCAGTTTTTCGTGCTGCATTTTTACAACCGCTTTCTATTCTCGAATTGGATGTTATTCATTCGCCGGGAAAAGAAATTCAGCGTATTAAAGACATCCAGCTGGAACACCCGTTTATTGATATTCCTTACAATCCAGTCAAAAATGCATTGGCGTTATTTTTATCGGAAATGCTTTTCAGGACTTTACGTCAAACTGAACCGGATGACAACTTATTTCTTTTTCTCGAAAACTCGATTAAGCAACTTGATTTCTGTGAAAAAGGAATTCCAAACTTTCATCTCGTTTTTCTACTTAAACTGACCCGCTATCTGGGCTTTGAGCCAAATAAGGAAGAAGAAAACGGGAAATACTTTGATTTGATGAATGGCGTTTTTTTGAAAGATAAGCCTTTACACGTGCATTTTCTATTGCCGGAAACGACGACCGATTTTGCCGGTTTGCTGGATGCAGATTATTCTAGTATGGATTCAATGATTTTAAGCAGGAATAAACGAACTAATTTACTCAATAGCATAGTTGAGTACTATCGACTACATATCCCCGAATTTCACGGCTTACATTCGCTTGCAGTACTGCAAAGTTTGTTTGATTAAAAACGAGCTTTTATTCTGCTTTTTGATAGATAACGATCCTTTCACCGGCTTTAATTTTACTTCCGGTTTTTTTATTCCAATCTTTTAACTCTTCTATTTTACAGCCATAAATTTTGGCAATGGAATAGAACGATTCGCCTGATTTCACTTTATGATGAATGATTTTCTGAGCACTTTCCTTTTTTACAGAAGGGTATTTTTGTGTTTCGGTTGCCTGAGTTATTTTTAATTCCTGACCAAAACGGATTTTTGTGCCGGTAAGATTATTGAGCTTCTTCAAATCTTCAACCGATAAGTGATTCTCTTTAGCAATACTAATAAGACTTTCGCCCTTTTTTATTTTGTGAATCCGGGTTTTGGCTATATTTTCTGTTTTAATAGTTTGGTTGTTCTCAATTTTAGTCTCAGTTTTCTCGGTAATCACGTTGGTTGTTGGAGAATTGTTACTTTGAGCGAGCTTAATTTTCTGTCCAAATCGAAGTTTACTACTTATCGGCTTGTTGATTTTTTTCAATTGCTCTACTGAAGTATTGTATAATTTTGAAATGCTGAATAAAGTTTCGCCTTTCTTTACTGAATGCAAAATATTGGTTTGATTCACAGGCAATTCCTGTTCAGCTTTTGGTATTTCAGTTTGATTTTCAGTCAATTCTGATGCACTATTAACAGGTGTTTTTACTGTTTCAACCAATAAAATCGATTCTTCATCCTTTACTTTTATTCGCTGTTTTGGATTTATTTTATTGCCTTTGATATTGTTTTTTCGTTTAAGCCCGGCAAGTGAAATTCCATATTTCAAAGCAATTGATGAAAGAGTTTCACCCTTTTTAACCTGGTGATATTCGGCAGGAATAACTTTTTTTGTTTGGATGGCGGAACTTGAAATTGTTGCCGGATAATTATCCGCAAAGTTTTCTGAAAGGTTTTTTTTAGGTATTGACACATAGGGCGAAACTACGAGCATTTGATCGTTGAAAATTACGCGACCGGCTTTTATAAAACGCTGGGTATAATATGGCTCGTCTGAATTGGAAATAATAACGCCATTGTGTACCGATGCATGAATGAAATTAAATTTCCCATCTTCTTTAGCAGAGACAACAATTCCAACATGCCCAACAAGTTTGCTTCGGTGCCGACCGGAAAAAAACACCAAATCGCCTGTTTTAAGATTATGACGATCAATGGTATCAACTTGTTTTGCCTGATCAAAAGAAGATCGCTGCAAGTCGTATCCAAAATTTCGATAAACAAACGAAGTGAAACCAGAGCAATCGAACGAATTTACTCCTGAAGAACCGCTGTGATAAGGCGTGTTCAAAAAGAGTTTTCCATAATTAATAATTGAATCAGTAATAGCAATGTGATTTGGTCCCAAATAATTGATTTTTGTAGAATCGGATGCATAAAAACGCGAGACTTCCGAATGCAATTGTGCCATCGAAAAAACAGAAGAAAACAGAAAGTAGGGAATAAAAAGAATTTGTTTTTGCAAAGACATAATTAATGTGTCTGATAATTAACCTATTGCAAAGATACTTTTTTTGGGGCAATAAATCAGGAGCAATTTTTTCTTTTTAATAAAAAAAGAGATTCTTTTCAGAAACCCCTAAAAAATTAGTTTAGCTTCGGTTTCGTTAACTTCTAACTTTACATTCGTTCCCATCACGAGTGGCAAATTGTTATCGACATGACCGGCAGGGAAATTGAAGCAAACCGGATAAGTAAATTCACTCACGGCATCCGAAATAATTTCGGAAATAGTTTGCATCATGAGCGGATCTTCTTCACAATCAGTAAATTGGCCAACGATAAGTCCCGAAAGTTGACCTAACACACCGCTGAAACGCAGGTTCTGCATCATTCGGTCGATGTGATAAGGCATTTCGGCAATGTCTTCAATAAATAAAATGGCATTCTTATAATCCAAATCGAACTGACTGCCACGCAAACCCATAAGTACCGACAAATTACCTCCGATTAGTTTTCCGGTTGCTTTTCCAATTTTATTCTGTGCGTGAGAAGGAACTGAATAGGTTGGCAATTTTCCGAATAGGATTTTACACAATTGCACCGAAGGTTCCGCATCGGTCGGTATTTCGGTGAGATGTTTGCCCATAATGCCATGAATGGACGTAACTCCCAAATTGGTAATGGTATTGTGCAAAATGGTTATATCACTAAAACCAATCAGCCATTTCGGGGATTTCTTAAAATAAGAAAAATCTATTTTGTCAATAATTTGAGAAATACCATAACCGCCTCTACTACACAAAATTGCTTTCACACTTTTGTCATCCAATGCTTGTTGCAAGTCCGATATTCTTTCTGCTTTAGTACCGGCAAAACGACCATATTCTGCACGGGCATACTTTCCTTCAGTAACTTGCAAACCCCAATTGGATAGCACAATTTTTGCGTCATCGATGTAGTCAGGATCGATTGCTCCTGAAGGTGAAATGATGCGAATTTGATCGTCTGGTTTTAAAAATGGAGGTAACATTTTGGTAATTTTTAAAATTTCGAATACAAATCTTTTAAAAAATAAATTTAATAAGTCAAACTTATTTTGGAGCTTGATAATCTTTAATCACCAGGTATTTAAGCTCTGTATCACCCACATTACTGATGCCATGTTCTATCATGGTAGGACAATAAAAACTGGTTAGTGGCCCGCAAATAATGGAATCGCCATTGAGATAAAATTTTGCTTTACCCTCCAACACGAAAAAAAATTCATCTTCCACGTGTTTGTGAGGTGGATGAGTGGCATCGTGTGGTGCAACCACACTCATTTTCAACGTGCGACCATTTATAAAATCCTTGTCGGCAAACCAATACTGATAGCCAACTTTGGTGGGTACGGCTTTATCTTTCGAAAATTGGTTTACACAATTGCCTATGTTCCACTTTGTTTGTGTTGAATCTTTTTTCTGAGCTGATACAACAAAACTACAAACGATTATTAATAAGAAAACTAATGCTGTTTTAAATTTGCTCATGATTATTTAAATGAAAAATTGTTATTTGAATAGCATGCTTGAAATCACGGATTTACTTTTAAAAATACACCTTATATCAATACCTCAGCCACTTGAACAATTCTTTCCATGTCACTTTCTTGCCATACATTAGGATTCCGGTACGATAAATTTTGCCTGCCATCCAGGTTGTGCCAATAAACGATAATACCAAAATAGTCAACGAAAGAATAATTTGCCAGACCGGGACATCAAACGGAAGCCGCACCATCATTACTATGGGTGAAGTAAACGGAATCATCGAACACCAGAACGCCAGCGGTCCATCGGGATTTTGAGCACTGTAAATGGCAGCATAAATGGCAAAAATGATAGGAAGCATTAATGGCAGAGAGAATTGCTGTGTGTCAGTTTCATTATCTACTGCCGAGCCTACAGCCGCAAAAAGAGACGCGTAAAGTAAATATCCACCCAGAAAATACACAATAAACAGGACTATGATCTGAAGATAGTTCACTCCATTCAAAGCGGTAAATAAGCCCTGAATTTCGGGTGACATTGCATTAGTAGGAACGGTTTGCATTCCCATTTGTCCCATTTGATGTAATGAATTAACATCCACATTTCCACCAAATATCGCACCTGCCACAGTTGAAATTACTACGGTAAGAATCACCCACATTAGAAATTGAGTCAATCCAACCATGGCAATCCCAATGATTTTACCCATCATAAGCTCAAAAGGTTTTACCGACGAAATTATTACTTCCACAATTCTGTTGGTTTTTTCCTGAACGACACCATTCATTACCTGAGCTCCGTAAATAACGATAAACATGTAAATAATAAATGCCGACATCATTCCGATAATTAAAGCCAATTCGGCTGAACCTTCTTTTTCCTTGCCGTTTTCGCCCCATTTTATGGTTTTCAGATCTATGTCAGTGCGTGATTTTTCCACCATTTCTTTCAGGTTCGGAATGTTGTAAGTTGCCAGTTTTTGTTCCTCAATGTATTTATTTAACAAACTCGATACATATCTTTTCAATTCCAGATTCACTTGCTTTTCGGAATACAATGTAGCGGCTTTCGGATTGTCAACTAAATTATCGGTAATGTACAATAGCGCTGTAAACTGCTCATTATTTGTGTTTTGACTTTTGATTTTTTCAACCGGGGCATCTACAAACTGAAACGAATAGTTTTCGTTACTTTTCAATACTTTCGTGTAAAGATGAGTTTTGTCAATCACAACAATAGTTTTAATCTTATCGTCTTTAATGCCACCTAACCAAACAATTAGAAATAGCATTCCTACAAAAAGGATTGGAATCAAAAAAGTAAGCAGGATAAATGATTTTTTCATTACCCGCGTTGTATATTCACGTTTTATGATAAGGCTTATTTTGCTCATGCTTTCACTGTTTTTATGAAAATATCATTCATACTTGGCAACAACTCTTCGAAAGAGAGAATTTCGGTTTGTTTAATTAATGAACTGAGCAAAGAATTATTGCTTTCGGTGACTTGCTTTTTGATTATGCTTTCAAAAACGCCATTTTGTGCCTTTTGTGAAATCAGTTCAAAATCAGTTTCATTTAGGGACGTTTTTGACCCAACAACGAACGTGTTGGTAGCATGTGAAGCCCTGATGTCGGCAACATTCCCTTGAAGTACAATTTTAGCCTGATTGACCAACGAAATATTTTCACACAGGTCTTCGACCGTTTCCATATTATGGGTCGAAAATATGATGGTTGCACCTTTAGCACGCAAGTCCAATATTTCCCGCTTTATGATATCTGTGTTTACCGGATCAAATCCGCTGAATGGTTCATCAAAAATCAATAGTTTTGGTTCATGGAGAATGGTGGTGATAAATTGTACTTTTTGTGCCATTCCTTTCGAAAGTTCTTCCACTTTTTTGTCCCACCAAGCCTGAATCTCAAATTTTTCGAACCAGTATTTCAATGCTTTTAGTGCATCGTTTCGAGTCATTCCTTTTAGTTGAGCCAGATACAATGCTTGCTCACCGACTTTCATTTTTTTATACAATCCGCGTTCTTCGGGCAGATAACCAATCTGTTGCACATCAGCTGGAGTCATTCGTTTTCCATGCAGACGCACTTCGCCGCTATCGGGAGCTGTAATGCAATTGATTATACGAATCAACGTGGTTTTTCCGGCACCATTGGGTCCCAATAAACCATAAATCGTGTTTTCGGGTACGGTAAGACTAACGCTATCCAACGCCAAATGACCTGCAAATTGCTTAACTACCTTTTCTACTTCTAATAATATCATGTTAATTAGTTAATTGGTTGACTATGTTATTTGAAAGATTCTTTCAATTGGCACATTAGCATATTAGCAAATTATTTACATCTTTCCTTCATCGGCAAAACTATAATATTCACCGCGGGCAATGATAATATGATCGATGAATGAAATGCCAATGGCTTCACAACCGGTTTTTATTCGTTTTGTAATGATTTCGTCTTCGTGACTTGGTCGGTTTTGACCGGAAGGATGATTATGCGCCACCACAACAGCTTGTGCTGATTTTTCCAACGCCATTTTAAGTAACATGGCTACATCAACCACCGTTTGCCTACTTCCACCTTGCGTCAACCGTTTTATTTCTATCACTTTATTGGCACCATTGAGGAAACCCAACCAAAATTCTTCATGCGGTAAATCTATTAATTGAGGTTCAAAAAGTTCAAAAAGATCTTTACTCGAAGTTATTTTTTTTCGTTCCAGAATTTCGCTGGTTTTGCGTCTTTTCCCCAGTTCTAATGCTGCCATAATGGTAATAGCTTTCGCTTCGCCGATTCCTTTAAAACGTTTACACAAATCGCCAATAGAAAGTTGTGCCAGTTCGTTCAGATTATCGTGGCATTCATGTAAAATCCGACGCGTAAGTTCAACGGCAGTTTCATTTTTATTGCCAATAGCAATCAGAATAGCCAATAACTCAGCATCCGAAAGACTTTGAGCGCCTTTACGAAGCATCTTCTCGCGCGGGCGGTCAGCTTCAGCCCAATCTCGAATTGTCAATCGTTTTTCGTCGGTTACCATGTGTCAAAAATACTAAAAATTTTCTTTTTCACAAATTTAGCAAGAATGGAAATAAAAAAGCTGCTTCAAATCGGTGGTTGAAGCAGCTTTAAGATAGAAGTATATTATTTTTTCTTATTGAATTATAAGATCATAAGTCATTCGAGCTTGAATTCCATTAATTTTATCCAGATTTTTTATTTGTTTGAAGATAGTATATTGTTCGCCAAGTTGAGCTTTTACAAAACGAGTCTCAATATCTTTACTGAAATTTTTCATAAATCTGGTTGTAAAATCTTCTTTTACAGGATATTCGCTTATATTGTACGATTTCAATTTAGCCTTGTCCACTGCCAGTTTAATCGCATCTTTCAATCCCCCAATTTTATCAACCAGACCGATTTTCAATGCATCTTCCCCAGTCCAAACACGACCTTCGGCTATGGCTTTAATCTGTTCAATTTTCATTTTTCGTCCATCAGCACAGCGTTTCACAAACAATTCATAACCGCGGTTCACGTAGTTTTGCATCAAATCACGTTCTTCGGGTGTAAATGGGCGATTTACTGAAATGGCATCGCTCATTTTGTTTGTTTTCACTCCATCATAAGTAAAACCAAGCTTTTCGTTCAGTCCTTTTATGTTTGGAATAACTCCGAATATCCCGATAGAACCGGTCAGAGTATTCGGTTGCGCCACAATTTGATCAGCCATACACGAAATGTAATAACCACCCGAAGCGGCGTAATCGCCCATAGAAACTATGAGTGGTTTTTTAGTTTTAAGCATACTCAAAGCATGCCAAATTTGCTCCGACCCGTAAGCACTTCCACCCGGTGAATTAACACGAAATACAACTGCTTTTACCGCTGAATCTTTTGCCACATCATTGATAGTTTTCACCATGTTTTTCGATACAATACCTTCACTTTCAGAATCAGTTATATCTCCGATAGCATAGATTACAGCCACTTTGTTTTTATCATACTTGTTTGTGTCGGGCAGTTTGATTAATGTTGAATGTTTCACAAAAGTCAAATTATCAGATTTTTTAATATTTTTTGCATACTTACGAATAATACTGTCAACCTGATCGATATAAACCAACGAATCAACCAAACCATACTGTTTTGATTTTTCAGTTGGCTGAAACATCATCATTTCATCCGCATACATATTAAGTTTGTCTAAAGGAATTTTGCGTGAAGTAGAAATTTCTTTCAAAATTGTATTCCAGATTGAATTCATGAAAACACTAACTTGCAGTCGGTTAGCATCACTCATCTTGGTATTTACAAACGGTTCTACTGCCGATTTGAAAGTGCCGACTTTCACAATTTGCATTTCAATTCCTAATTTGTCAAGCGTGTTTTTCAGAAACATGGTTTGGGTCGAAAGTCCTTTCAATTCTAACATTCCCTGCGGATTAATAAGAATTTTATCGGCACATGATACCAGATAATACATCCGTTGAGAATAATTATCGGCATAAGCCACCACGAATTTTCCGGTTTTTTTGAAATCAAGCAATGCATTTCTTACTTCTTTTATCGACGCAATTCCACCCGAAAGCATACCGCCTTTAAGATAAATACCTACGATGTTAGCATCATTCTTTGCTTTTTGAATATTGGCTAACACATCGTCCAATCCAATTGAATTTTCAGTAGAAAGTCCAAAAGCCTTTGAGTAAACTGATGAAAAAGGATCATCTTTGGATCGATCAATCAGATTTCCTTCAAGAGTAAGTTCATAAACCGAATTTGGTTTAAGCTTTGGTGTCGATTCACTTGCACCCGCTATAGCGCCTATTATTCCAAAGAAAATGAGCACGCCAAGCAACCAAACAATAAGAATACCCACGATAGTGGCTAAAGTAAATTTTAAAAACTGTTTCATAAAAAGATAATTGAGTGTTACAAACTTTGTGAAATTTCACTACAAAGTAAAACATAATTTTTTGATTAACAATGCATAATAATGGTTTTGCTAAAAAATAATTACTCAAATTTCAACGTTAGACTTTATTGAAAAAAAAAATGAGAGAAACATAAATTGTTTCCCTCATAACTCACATTAATTCAGACTAATTACTGAATTTCAATCATCCTTGATGGTTTGGGCTTTGCTTCTTCTTTTTTAGGAATACTGATTTTCAAAATCCCATTGTCATAAGATCTCTAAAGAATATACCAATGGCAAAAATAAGCCATTATGTCGCTCATTATCAAAACTATAATGACATTTCCGTAGTTTGAAATTAACTGAAAAATAACGAAGGTCATTCAAACATTCTAATATTCAGAACTTTTATAAGTCTGCGAATTTAATCAACTGTTATTGCCAGTACTGAAAAATTGTCACTATTTTATTAAAATACTTAGAAAAACAAATGAAAAAAAGCAAAATCAAAAATTATTACTACATTAGCCACCTTATTTTATCAAATGATAAATTTACAATAACCAGAGATGACTAAAAAAGCTATACTTTTGACACTTTCTGCCTTTCTATATTTAATAGGATATTTTCCCGTATATGCTGTTAAAGCATATCCTTTTCCGGTTAGCATAACTCAACCGGACGGGACACAACTGACAATTTTGTTACAAGGCGATGAATGGCATCATTTTAAAACCAGCGAAGACGGGTATTTGCTGAAAGAAAATACTAAAGGTTTCCTGACTTATGCCACTGTTAATTCTGCTGGAGCTGTTGTTGAAAGTAATTTTATTGCTAAAAATGCTGCTAATCGCACAATCACTGAAATTCAGTTTTTGAAAACTATAAATAAATCGGCGGTCGTTCAGAGTGTTAAATCAGTTCCACACAGGAGCAAAGGATTGGTATCAGGATCATTACCGCAAAAGGCGTATCCTTTGTTAGGTTCTCCAAAATCGTTGGTTATCCTGGTGAATTTTACCGATACAAGCTTTGTAACTTCTTCGCCGCTGATTGCTTATACCAATTTATTAAATCAAGATAGGTATAGTGCCAATGGCGGAACCGGTTCGGCTCGCGATTATTTTATGGCAAGTTCGTATGGCAAGTTCGCACCCACTTTCGATGTGTTTGGTCCGGTTAATTTACCACATACTATGGCTTATTATGGTGCAAATGATGCAAATGGAAACGATGTTAATCCGGTGCAAATGATTGTTGATGCGTGTACATTGGCCAATGCCGCGGGCGTGGATTTTTCTCAATACGATGCCGACAACAATGGAATTATAGACAACGTATTCGTTTATTATGCCGGTTATAATGAAGCCGAACACGGTCCAGCAAATTCAATTTGGCCTCACAGTTGGGACATTCAGGTTGGATACAATTATTCCGGCACCAAAGCTTCCATTACTTTTAACGGAAAGTTATTACAACATTATGCATGCACATCTGAGCTAAGAGGAAATACAGGCACCAACATGTGTGGCATAGGAACTTTTTGTCATGAATTTGGACATGTATTAGGACTTCCGGATTATTACGACACTTCAGGAACTCAAACTCACACTTTAGATTATTGGGATATTATGGATGCCGGTGCTTACAATAATATCGGTCGCACTCCACCAACATATTCCGTTTATGAACGTTTTTTTCTGAATTATTTAACTCCGCAACAAGTAAATACAACAAACAATTTGACTTTGCTGCCAATTTATCAAGGAACAACACAACCGCTAAACACGACTAATCAGGCATTTTTATTTTCGGCAACAACCCACAATTTAAATGGTGCAAGTCCAAGTCCTCCTGAATTTTTTATGGTTGAATATCGTAAAAAAACTGGTTGGGATACGTATTTGCCTGCTGAAGGTATGTGCGTTTGGCATATTGATTACGATCAAACTGCTTGGACTGATAATGTGCCTAATAATTACACCGGAACGACTCAAACAGCTGCCAGTCACATGCGGGTTTACTTAGTTCCACCTTCAGGTGTTGGAACTACTCCACCAACAACTGCCTTTACTTCAGGGTCAGTAACCCCAACAACCTGGTCAGGAATTGATATTAATCGTGCAATTACCAATATTACTAAAACGACAAGTAATATTACCTTTAATTTTATGGCTCCAAAAATGTCGACTACAGGCAGTTTTACTGATTTTTCAACTACTTTGGGAGCTACTTCAACAACTCAAAGTCTCAACGTTTCAGCATTAAATTTAACGGGAAATTTAAGTGTGACTTTGCAAAACAGCACTAATTTCGATATTAAACTTTCAACCGATGCTAGTTGGAGTAAAAGTTTAAGTTTAATACCAGTCTCAGGAAGTGTTACTGCAACTATACAAGTTCGTCTTAATCCAAAAGTAACAGGATATTTGACTGATCAACTTAATATTTCGGGCTCAGGTTTAACAACAATAAACTTTAACTTGAGTGGTACAGTTACGATCGGACCTAATTCACCGGTAATTTTTGCAGGTAAAATTGATAACACTTTAGCATTTTCAGCTACGAAAGTAAATACGACTAATACAAAAACAATCAATCTCAAATCAACTGACTTAAATAACAATTTGAATTTGGTAATTACAGGAGCAAATGCTGCCATGTTTAATGTTTCAATTAGCTCAGTTGCCAAAGACATAGCAAATGGTATAACCGGAACAAATATTACAATAAGTTATATGCCAACTTCAACCGGAAGTCATAGCGCAACACTAACAATATCAGGTGGCGGACTTAATCCAAGCAAAGTAATTACGCTGAGTGGTATCGGATTGTAAGAACTCAACTCTTAACATAAAAGAGGCTGTCATGTTTAGACAGCCTCTTTTGTGTTTTGTAGTTGTTTGTGCAAATCTGTTTACTAATCTGCACAAGTCATTCTATTAAGTCAGGCGGCTTACGAATAATTCGCCTTCAACTTCGTTGAATTTTACTTTTCCTTCGCGTGCTAACCAGCCTAGAGCTAAGTTCAAATCTTTTTCTGTTAGTTTGGTTACTTGTTTAACAATTTTAACGTTTGATTCACCGCCCTCTAAAGCTGTCCAAATTAAACCTGCATTGATACCAATTTTTTCTATAAACATAATGATTTGGTTTAAAAGTTAGTTTTATCATAACAATTTCGGCGCAAAAGTACAAAAAATATATTATAAAACATAATAATGACAAAAAAGATTTTTTATTCCAAAATTCATTGGTTATTCATTATAAATTCTCCGGTTTTTAGAAAGCACTATTCGCGTACATTTCATCAATAAGTGTTTTGTATTTTTGCATGATTACAGCACGACGGATTTTCAACGTATTTGTAAGTTCACCCGTTTCTATGGCAAAACCTTTTCGAATGAGAGTGAATTTTTTTATCTGTTCATAATTAGCCATGTCTTTTTGCAGCTCAACTATACGATTTTGTATTAAAACGTATATTTCAGGCGATTTCAGTAAGTCATCAACGTCATCATAATTAATTTTATTCTTTTTGGCGTAAACTTCCAAAGCAGGAATCGAAGGTGCAATAATTGCTGTAACATAATTACGTTCATCACCAATAACAGCCACTTGTTCAATATATTTATCCACTCCAAGCCTTGTTTCAATTTCCTGAGGCGCTATGTATTTACCATTCGAAGTTTTAAATAAATCTTTGATGCGCTCAGTCATTATAACTGCATTGTCTTTGATATAACCTGCATCGCCTGTTTTAAACCAACCATCTTCAGTGAATGCTGCAGCAGTGGCTTCAGGATTATTGTAATAGCCGGGGAAAATTGTTTTTCCTTTGAGTTGAATTTCACTTTCTTCGCCAATTCTGACTTTTAAATCGGGCATAATAGTTCCAACTGTTCCGACTTCATAACCCTCATAATCAAAACAAGTTACAGTTGCAGTACTTTCAGTTAAGCCATAACCATAAATAATGGGAATACCAATACTTTTGAAAAAAACCAAAATTTCGTCGGAAAGTTTTGCACCTGCAACCGGAAGCATATTGGCATTTTCAATTCCCAGTGTTTGTTTTACTTTCGAAAATATCAGTTTGTCGGCGATTTGATATTTTAATTGCAGGAAAACATCTGGCTTCTTGCCAACGCGAAGATAATCAATATTATACTTATATCCGGTTGCAATTGCCCAAGTAACAATTCCTTTCATTAGAGGGGAAAATTTTAAGATATTTTCCTGAACTCCGGTATATACTTTTTCCCAAAAACGTGGCACAGCACACATAAGAGTCGGGTGAACATCTTTGATCGTTTTTTGAATTTCAGTCGGATTCTGATTAATATAAATGGTAACCCCCCTGAAAAGACAGAAATAACTCCAGGTACGTTCGAAAACATGTGAAAGTGGCAGGAAGGCAATGGATACATCTTTGTCGGTTATACTAGTCAGTCTCAATGTATGAGTACGCATCGCTTCTCTAAAACAAGAATGTGGCAACATTACTCCTTTAGGGTTTCCGGTGGTTCCCGAAGTATAGAGAATGCAGGATATATCTTTTCCAACAGCCTCGTTTTGACGTTGTTGCACTTCAAAGTGTTTAGTTGATTTTTCCCCAATTTTCAATAAATCGGAATAATACATGGTATGTTCTGTGTCAGTAAATACAACTTTTTTATCAAAAACGATGATTTTTTTTAGGAACTTAGAATCCTCCAACACTTCTTTGGCAACATTATATTGCTGTTGATCACCCACAAAAATAATTTCTATTTCGGCATCGTTGACAATGTATTCAACTTGCGAAACTGTGGAAGTGGCATACATAGGTACCATCACGGCTCTGATCGCAAATAAAGCAAAATCTACAATCAGATTTTCAGTCTTGTTTTGCGAGAATTGTGCAACTCGTTGTTGTTCTACTACGCCTAATTCAACAATGGCTTTTGCCAGAGTTGATACCTGATTAGCCATTGCAACCCAGGAGATTTTGGTCCATTCATCATCGGAGCTGTCACGATGGCACAAAGCCGTTCTTTCTCCATATTTCTTCGCTTGAGCAAATACTAATTGAGCAAAATGAAGTTTTTCCATAATTCATTATTTTTGTGATTTTTAAAAAGTATTTTCTGAATACAAAGATAGATAAAAACATTCGAAAATTGCACAAACCTGATTAAATTGTGCAATGTCAAAAATTTGTGAAGAAGATATTTTATTATAAAACAACTGAATCTGTTGTTTGTTCCGAGTCTGCAGCAATATTTTCAGTGATTAGAGCTGTCTCTGATTTTAACTCTTCCAGAAAATCAGGATTGGTTTGGATATGCTCAAATGCGATATGAGATGCATTCTGTTGCGATTCCTTTTTACTTGCGCCAGTGGCTTCGCAAATCGTTTTTCCGCTAATGATAAGCCGTGATAGAAAAATGTGTTTGTTACTCTTGTTCGATATTTCGCTAACTAAAACAAATTCGTTTTCAAGTCGATTTTTTTGACACCATTCAATTAATTTTGATTTAAAATTCACCTCATTTTCAGCCACTTTGTCCAAATTTACAAAAGTGCGAATCAGCCGCTGTTCCACAAAGGTCTTGCATTGTTTGTAGCCGTAATCCAGATAAATAGCTCCCATCAACGCTTCAAGTGCATTGCCGTAGATATTATTATTAGTATGCGTGTTGACGTACATGGTTACTTTGACTAGTTTGTCAAGACCAATTTCCACTGCAAGTTGATTTAAAGAATCACGTTTTACAATTTTTGAACGGGTATTAGTAAGGAATCCTTCGCGTTCATCTTGGTAACGGCGATAGAGAATGTCGGTTACAACGGAATTCAGCACTGCATCGCCAAGAAATTCAAGACGTTCATTACTCAGATTGTAACCGTTTTCGGTGGGGATAGATACTGACTTGTGGCGAACGGCCAGTTGGTAGTACTCAATCTTGTCGGGATAAAATCCCAACACTTTGTAAAACAACAAATAAGGCTCTTTCCGAGCATTCGAAAGGAGCCTTATTTTTCTTATAAGATTCTTAATCACAAACTTTTATTTTGAGTATTTTTTTACTATTAAACTGGCATTGTGTCCTCCAAACCCGAAAGTGTTGGACAATGCGGCGTTTACTGTTCGTTTTTGAGCCTTATTAAAGGTGAAATTAAGATGGTAATCGATGTCGGGGTCTTCGTCTCCTTCGGTAAAGTTTATAGTTGGAGGAACTATATCGTTTACGACCGACAAAACTGAAATAATAGCTTCAATAGCTCCTGCAGCACCTAATAAGTGACCAGTCATGGATTTAGTCGAACTGATATTGAGTTTATACGCATGTTCGCCGAAAACTTTCTTGATCGCTTTGGTTTCGGAGATGTCTCCTACCGGAGTAGATGTTCCGTGAACATTAATATAATCAATATCTTCTGTACTTAATCCGGCATCTTTCAATGCGCGTTTCATAGCCAATATTGCACCAAGACCTTCAGGGTGTGTAGCCGTCAAGTGATATGCATCGGCTGACATGCCGCCTCCAACAACTTCGCAAAGAATATGGGCACCACGTGCAATAGCATGTTCCAGTTCTTCAAGAACCAAACATCCTGCTCCTTCACCCATTACAAAGCCATCGCGGCTTTTGCTGAAAGGACGTGAAGCTTTTGTTGGTTCATCATTGCGTGTTGACAAAGCTGTCATTGCATTAAAACCACCTACACCACCCGGTGTAATAGCAGCTTCGGCACCACCTGCCAGAATCATATTGGCTTTTCCCAATCGGATATTATTAAATGCATCGATAATGGCATTCGTTGAAGAAGCACAAGCCGAAGCGGTAGAATAATTAGGCCCGCGGAAACCATACAGGATGGAAATCTGACCTGCAGCAATATCCGAAATCATTTTTGGAATGAAGAACGGATTAAACTTAGGCCCTTGTTCTTTGTTTGTATAATAGTATGCAATTTCTTGTTCAAAAGTTTGAATACCGCCAATACCTGCAGCAAAAATAACTCCTACTTCGTCTTTATCAATTTTTTCTAAATCTACCCCACAGTTATCGATGGCTTCCTTTGCAGCTGCAATAGCATACTGCGCGTAAATATCCAGCTTGCGCGCTTCTTTACGGTCGAAATATTTCGAAGGATCGAAATCTTTTACCTCGCAGGCAAATTTGGTTTTAAATTGAGAAGCATCGAAATGAGTAATAGGTCCGGCTCCGCTAACGCCATGTTGGATATTCTCCCACAATTCTGGAACAGAACATCCTAATGGCGAGATAGCACCTAAACCTGTTACTACAACTCTTTTCAATTCCATAATAAATTATTGTGGAATAAGATTATTTTTGTAAAGCTTCGATATGAGCGATAGCGTCGCCTACAGTAGAAATTTTTTCTGCTTGTTCGTCCGGAATAGAAATACCAAATTCTTTTTCGAATTCCATAATCAATTCTACAGTATCCAATGAATCTGCACCAAGGTCATTTGTAAAACTTGCAGTTGCTACTACATCTGATTCTTCTACGCCTAATTTGTCTACAATAATGGCTTTTACTTTAGCTTCTACTTCTGACATAATTTTTGTTTTTAAGTTTATAAATAGAAATTGTTTTATAATTTTGAGGTGCAAAGAAAACACATTTTATCGACATAACCTCATTTTTCAAGAAAAAAAATGTTATTTTTGCACAAAAATCTTACAATTGTGCAAGTATAAACCCATTTCAATGCCTTTAAAGATAGCACTTTTTGCCTCCGGTTCCGGCTCAAATGCGGAAAATATTATTCAATATTTTTCACATAGTACAACATTCCTTTTCCCAGTTATAATTTCCAATAAATCGGATGCCTTTGTTCATGAACGTGCCAAGACATTTCAGATTCCATCTGTCACTTTTTCGCGCGAAGATTTCTCTAAAGGAGATGAAATTCTTGGCTTATTGAAAGAATATAATATTGATTGTATTGTGTTGGCGGGATTTTTACTTAAAGTCCCGGAAGTGCTGCTTCAAGCTTTCCCCAATAAAATTATCAATATTCATCCGGCTTTGCTCCCCAAATTCGGAGGGAAAGGAATGTACGGTCATTATGTTCATGAGGCAATAGCAGCAGCAGGTGAAACTGAATCAGGCATTACCATTCATTATGTAAATAGTAATTACGACGAAGGGGATATCATTTTTCAGGCAAAATGCCGTATTTTACCTTCCGACACACCCGATATGATTGCCGAAAAAGTTCATAAACTTGAATATGAATATTTTCCGAGAGTGATTGCTGAACTTTGGAGGTAATACGTTCTTGTTCTGTTTTTCAGTGTCGTTGATTTTGAGTTTTTAGCTTCGACTTTTTGTCGTACCTTTGCACTCCGAAGATGTTGAGCTGTTTATCACACTCAACTTTTCTAACTTTTTATCTTTCAACTTTCAAACTTAAATAACATGGCTCTTCAATGTGGTATCGTGGGGTTGCCCAATGTTGGTAAATCTACTTTATTCAACTGTCTTTCAACTGCTAAAGCACAGGCGGCAAACTTCCCTTTTTGTACAATAGAACCCAATGTAGGTGTTATCACTGTACCCGACGAACGACTGAATAAATTAGCCGAACTGGTTCATCCGCATCGTATTATTCCAACTTCAGTTGAAATTGTTGACATTGCCGGATTGGTAAAAGGTGCCAGCAAAGGTGAAGGATTGGGAAATAAATTTTTGGCAAACATTCGCGAAACAAACGCAATTTTGCATGTCTTGCGTTGCTTTGACAACGATAATGTAACTCATGTAGATGGAAGTATAAACCCGGTTCGCGACAAAGAAATTGTTGATACAGAATTGCAGTTGAAAGACCTTGAAACAGTAGAAAGTCGAATCAATAAAGTGCAAAAACAAGCCCAAACCGGAGGTGATAAACAAGCCCAATCCATTTATGATATTCTGGTTAAATATCGCGCCGCTTTATTACAAGGAAAGTCGGCAAGAACAGTGAAATTGGATCCTTTAAATAAAAAACTGGTAAAAGATTTATATTTGCTTACCGACAAACCCGTGATGTATATTTGCAACGTGGATGAAGCTTCGGCTAAGAGTGGAAATGGGTATGTAGATGCACTACGTGAATCGGTAAAAGAAGAAAATGCCGAAATTTTGGTGGTTGCAGCTGCTACCGAAGCCGATATTGCCGAATTGGAAACTTACGAAGAACGTCAAATGTTTTTGGAAGAAGCAGGGTTAATTGAATCCGGCGTTACACGTTTAATCAGAGCGGCTTATCACTTATTAGACCTTCAAACTTATTTCACTGCCGGTTTGCCGGAAGTTCGTGCCTGGACTTTTGAAAAAGGTTGGAAAGCCCCGCAATGTGCCGGTGTAATTCATACCGATTTTGAAAAAGGATTTATCCGTGCGGAAGTAATTAAATACCAAGATTACATCGTTTTAGGGTCGGAGGCCGCTTGTAAAGAAGCCGGTAAAATGAACGTAGAAGGGAAAGAATATGTGGTGCATGATGGTGATATTATGCATTTTAGGTTTAATGTTTAATCACTAAACAACAATTCCTAAAAAACCAGTAAAGATTTTCTAGGAATTGTCATTGGAATTTCAATATTTGTGAATCAAATTATTTTGTAAGAACTATTTTGAGGGTTCCGCTATTACTTTTCACAAAATAGAATCCTTTGGGATTAGTTCCCATATTTATATTCTCTTTTGATCTGATAACCAGACGACCTAATGCATCGATTACTTGTAAATCCAATTGATTTTCATTGTGAATAATTTGACCATCAAATGTTACGCCAGGTAGTTTGATTAAATTCAAACCAGTTCCTTGTCCATCAATTTTTAAATATCCCAATGTAAAAGCGGTTGCTTCGGTAGCATTAATACCGATGATTGTTGGTGTAGTTGCATTTACTGCGTAAGCAAGTGTTGCTAAGGTGTATCCGGCAGTGCTTGGGAGGCTTGTTACAACAGTTCCGTTTACAAGCAAATTAAATGTGCGCGTTCCGGTTGCTGAAAGTCCTGCAGTAATATTCGTACAATTCGAAACATAAAATTCAATGGTAGTAGCTGATGAAGCACGTATTACCGATGCAGTAGCAGCAGCTGTTTCAGTTACGTTATCATACCAAAGCCCTTTGTCCATTCCGGATGTACCTGCCCCATAAGGTTCAACAAATGAAATACTTCCAACAGTTGCGCTCATCCACTCCGGAATCACATAGCCACTCGGGAAATTGGTTTCATAAGGAAAAGGACCGGTAAATTTCATATCAGCCAATACTACAGTAACAGTATAGGTTTTTTGCGTACCATCTTCAGCTGTGACAACATAATTTACAGGATTTGTAAAATTCTGAGCCCCTGCCGGAGAATAAGTTGCCAAACTTGAGACGACTAATGTCGGCGTTAAGCTGGTAACATCTGTATTTAATTGCATTCTTACTACTATATTAGGATCTGTAATAACTCCTACTTTAGCATTAATTTTGAAAGAAGTAATGTCACAGGCAGTGCTTGCAGTTGTTCGTGTAAAATTAACAGTATAAACCTTTACAGAGTTATCCTGAGCAGTAACAGTAACTGTTGCAGAACCTGGAATAGCCGATGTTTGTGAAATAACCTGACCGGCTGTAATATCATTAACAGTTGAACTAATGACAGGAATTCCAGTGTAAATAAAAGGTAAAGTTACATTGTAAGTTAAAATTGCAGCACTAAAACCGGCAACAGTTGTTCCATCAACTTTCAAATCACTTAAAGTAGCATCGCTGCTGGCAGAAGTAACTGTTGTTAATGTTACAGCATAGTTAGTTGAGGCACCACCTCCGGTAGCAGTATAGGTTACTGCACCTGCCGAAAAATTTGTTGCTCCTGTTGGAGTATAACTTGTTGCAGTTCCTCCAAGTGTTACAACCGGTGTGATGGCTGAAAGATTTGTCCCGTAAGGTAATGTTGCTTTTATAGTTTTGTTAACCTGATCAATAACAGCAGCTTGTCCGTTTACAGTGAATGAAGTGATTGATGCCAGATTTGGAGTTGTATACACATCAATGTGTGAAATCCTGTTTTGACCGGTTGTAGAAGTTGAAGATCCACAAGTTGCCCCGCAAACTATGACTGCAAATTTAGCACCTGGAGTGGGTGTAAAAGCATAAGAAATGGCAGTATTTGTTGTTGTTGTACCTATTTCACAGCCATTTGTGGAAGTTGAGGTACTGCCAATAGCTGTTGGACTGGTATTATATCCGACATAGGGATTGCTTGACTTTGTGCTGCCCGATGAAGCATAAGTTATTACAATAGATGAAATATAATCGGTCGCAGATGTAATTGTTAATGCTGCAGCAGTTGCCAGGCTTAAATCCAAACTTGCATTTGCACTGCTAATATTAATATATGCCCCAATTGTGGCTGCAGAACCAATTTGTTGGAATTTAATACCATTAGCATCTTTTATTACTTGTGGTCCGGTTGTCGTTGTCCACGCTGCTAAAATTTCACTTTTATCCCACGTAAAAGTAGGTGCTGCAGGCGTTTCGCCATTAGCGTTCAAAGTTCCAACCAACAAAATAAAAGTTAGCGAGAGAAGTTTTGTAAAAATTGTTTTCATAATAATTTGAGTTTGAATGATGTTTTTTTATTTTTTATTTTTAACAGGGAAATATTTACCTAATTGTGCATGTTTTGGTAGACCAAAAGTAGTCTTTTTGTATCTAAAAAAATACATATTTAACTATTATTTTTGGAACGTGTTGCAGAACATAATATTAAATTATTCTTTTATAAATTTTGCTCCATTACAGATAACGCTTTTGTTACTATTTCTATATCTGTAACGCCTCGAAAACCGCTAAATCCGACAGAAAATATTGTTCCATCATTTAATGTGATTGGTTGTCCGCCTATCCAACCAATATAATCGGGTTTTCTGATGCCATATGTTGCTTCATCTATTTCATTATTAAATACGCACTTTTCAAATTCACCGGTTGGCATTCCGGTAATCCAAACCTGACTGGCTTTTGTCCATGCCACTCTAAAACATTCTCGTGCTCTTATTTTATCGGTTCCAAAAACTTTTCCGCTTACAACACCGTCATTGTCAATGATACAAAGTGCAACATTTCCATTAGCTTTCGCCCGATCCTCTTCATTTTGCATGTAAACGGGAATCAGTTTTTCAATTTCAATAATTAGTTGATTAATAATTTCTTGATGTTCTTTTTTCATAATAGATTAGTAAAGAATCATTTTTTTAGTTTCTACAATTGAACCGGTTAGTAATTGGTAAAAATACATTCCACTCATATGGTTTTTAGCATTCCAACTTACTGAATAAGTGCCGGGAAGTTTATTTTCACTCAACAAAGTTACTATTTTCATTCCGTTGGCGTTGAAAATAGTTATTGAAACAAACGCTTCATCAGTTATTCTAAATGAAATATTTGTCGACGAATGAAATGGATTCGGACTATTTTGCAAAAATGAGTTCGAACCATTTTGGATATTCTGAACCGAAGTTGTATTTGTAGTCCATCGTAAATCACCGATAGGACCACCATCAGTGCCGGCTTTTAGCAGGGGCGAATTCAATGGTAAAGTAAAATCGCCAATTGATGCATTTCTATAATGCGGATCGAGGGTCATTGAATCCTGAAACTGATAACCAATCCATAGTTTTCCTCCAACATAGGAATTAGGCGGAGCGCATTTCCAAAAACACGTATTTTTTATAATGACAGCCGTTTGTACAAAAGGAGTCAGAAAATATAACGCCGGTTGATTATATTGTTGCTGATTTGTAACAATACAATTCGAAATTGTTAGCGTATTGAATGCATTATCTTCTTGAACATGACCATGAATATCGCCCAAATCGTTCATAGTGCAATGGTCAATAAAACCGGTTGGAGTAATGGTGGAGTCAGTCAACGGAATATACGGTTTCTGCGGATGCAAAAGTACACACCGATAGCCGATTTTGCCAATTTTTAACGCCAATCCCTTGAGACTATAAACTGTAGAATTTGACATTTCTAAATGATGTAACGATACATGTTTGTATTGCAGAAAATGATTTGCATGATAAGCTATCACATTCTTGACAAAAACTGTATCCTGTTGTGAACCTCTGGCTTCATCATCCTTCATACCATTAACAATGCAGTCTGTAAAATCATGAAATGTACAATTTTCAAAACGAAAATTACCAAATTTTGAATGGGACGGATCAGGACTGGCATCGAACATAATCATACTTGCTGCAACTGCAGTGTCTTTCAAAAAGCCGCTGACTTCAAGGTTTTTCAACGTTAAAGCAGCACCATTATTTACCACAAAATAATAGTACTTTTTGGCGGTTGAAGAACCGGGTGCCAGCTTTATAATTGCCTTTTGAGTTGATCCTTCTTTAGCCTGAATAGTCAGCGGTTTATTAATGCTGCCAAAGCTTGATGCACTTGATGAAAGTGTATATTCAGCACCACCGGTTAATTGTAGAATATCACCTGAATTACTCGACTTTATGGCGTTTTCAAGCGTGCCATTGCCGGGCAAAACATCAACAATCGTTTGAGCTGTTAAGATATTTGTTGAAAAGAGTAAGAAAAGAGAAGAATTGAGTAAAAATTTCATCATAGTTATGTTGTATATTAGAATAAAATCGGGTAACAATTAAATCTGTGAATTATAATTTTACCCAAGCGTCTTTTTCGGCACTTTCCACTATTGCGTCAACCACTTTCATATTTCCAATTGTGTCATTTAAAGAAAATTGAATTTCACTGTCATTCAATATAGCTTCAGAAAAATAATCGCCCTGCAAACTATACTGGTCAACCGGTTCAATGATAATTTCTTGAGAATTATTTTTTGTATGAACCCAAATATGAGTTGGTGCATTGATTGGTGTATTTACCGGAATTTCAATTTCGATACGACCTTCAGTTCCAATAATATGTACACGCTGAAACGGCATTAACTGCGTAGAACAGGTAAAAGTTGAAGTGATTCCATTCGAAAAATCAAGAATTCCGGAAGTTATTCTATCCGTTTTCATTTTTGGATCAAAATCCATAATTCCTAAAGCACGAACCGGTTCTGCATCAAAAATAAACCGTGGAAAAGAAATGCAATAGCACCCAATATCCATAAGCGAACCGCCATTTACATCTGTTTTATTGCGAATGTTAGTTGGATCGACGTTATAATAAGAAAAAAATGAATGAATGGTTTTAACTTCACCGATGGTATTTTCGGCAATAATAGATTTTACTTTTTGCCATTGCGGATGAAAATGATACATAAATGCTTCCATGATTTTCAAGTGAGGAAAATCATTCGCCACTTTTTGTAATTTTTCAGCTTCATCGGCTGAAATTCCAATGGGTTTTTCGCACAACACATGTTTTCCGGCTTGAAGCGACTTAATGGCCCATTCAACGTGCATATTATTGGGAAGCGGAATATAAATGGCTTCAATTTCCGAATCGCTTAATAATTCTTCGTAAGAACCGTAAGCTTTTTCTATATTTAAAAGTGATGCCGTACTTTTTGCTTGCTCAATATTCCTTGAAGCAATGGCAACAACCTGACAGTGATTACTTTTCTGTAACCCCGGAATCACTTTTTCACGACCAATTTTGGCGGTACTGAGAATTCCCCAGCGTATTTTTTTTTCTATAATTTCCATCTAATTTATTTCAAAGTTTGAACTTCATCAGCTGATCCTTTATGAAAATAAAGACCTCCTTCGAGACAAGAAACCACTTGAGTTAATTTATAATTTTTCAACAAGGTATCCAGGCTAAGTAATTCACTATCTTCATTATCAATAAACCAGGCAATATAATAATCATCTTTTTGATTCACTTTAAATTCTTCATTGTCTTTTACTGATTCTACATGAGGAACCAGATCGCCTCTCAAACCGGTAAACAAATAAACAGCTTCATTCCCATCGGAGTAAAACCGGGTACCTTCTTTAAAGGTGTGTTTATTTTCATTTAAATAATTCAGTATTGGCGACTTTCTCCAACACTCCTCAGCATAACCGGGTATTCCTGAATTTTTGGCCATTACATATAATTCATTGTTTTCTTTGTATTGAGAATAGCTAATTCCACCAAATGCTAAAATGAACACTGAAATTAAACTATATCTCTTCCAGCCGCTCAATCTGGAAATCAACCACGAAACATAAAAGGTAAATGGCAATAAACAAGCTAAATAAAGAGGTGATAATAATCTGAAATTCAATGTTTCAAACCTTGAAAAAGTTGCAGACAAAAGAATGAAAACGGTATAAGTGATAAAGTATGCAACACAGATATTCAGAAAGTTATAGTATTTGTCGGTTTTAAAAAGGGTACGAATGAAGGTGAAACCATAGAAAATGATGAAGGAAATTCCAATGAAAATTATAACCGTTTGCGGCAAACTGCTGTAACGGAAAAACTCACTGAAAACTGATGCATAATTTTGAATATTTTCGAATAACGAAGTGAGACTTTTCTCTCTATCTCCGGTAAAAAGCCCCATTATCAGATGATTTCTTAAAAGGTTTCCCACTAAAAAGGCAATGCCGATGATTCCAAAAATCAAGATATGCTTTATTTTTAAATCGATCTTCAGTTTTTTATCAAATAAAATCATCAATCCACCGGCACCAACCAATGTAACACCGGCATAGCGAACAACACACGATAATCCGGCTATCACGGCAACAAGTAGTAAAGCATTCATCGTTTTTTTCTGACCATATTGATGAAGAGCTATAAAGAATAGCAGAATCATAACCAGAAATAACGTTTCGGACATTAATACAGTGTACACGTTCAGAAGTGTCGGACTGAATACAATCAGAAGCAGAAAAGCAATCTTAATCCATTTGTTTTTAGGTGCAATCTGATTAATAATACAGCCGCTCAAATATATCAAAATAAAATAAAGGATCATGTTGATGATATGAGCACTTTGTAAAATATCAACTCGTGAGATAAACTGTATAATGCCCAAAAAAGCAGGATAACCTATCGGGAAATCAATGACCGGAATTCCTTCAAACTCAAAAAATCCACCACCCAACGCTGCGCTTCGTGCTGTGCTGAGATAAACAATCGAATCGGGTTCCAATCCGATTCCACCGTGCCGCGTGAATAAGAAAATCAATAATGCGCCCAAGATCCCGACAATAGCGGAATCATAATTATGTTTCAGGGCGAAGATATTAAAATTTGAGTTCATAACGTCTTATTGTGAATTCTATGAATCGATTTTTTTAAATATTTATTTTCCTTTCAACGCCAGTTTCAAGGCACTCGTTGTGGTATAATATTTTGCAATCATATTCGGCACTTCCCATTCCGGCAGTTTTCCATCTTTCAAATAACCAAGGAATTTCTCAGTAACCTGACCAAAATGCGCTTCATGACCTACTTTATATTTATCAGGGATATTCACCTTCCAGGTTGAAGCATTCACATTTTCAAAAGTAAGTCCGGTGGTTTTTTTGTTCATCACAATTGCTTTTTCCAGAGCATCTTTTAAAAGTGCAAGATCAGCGCCATTGTTTGCTTTGATATAAAGTATCGGACTGTAATTTTCTTCTTTTCCCTGACGGATTTCAAGCGTACAATTGGTGCCACGCATAATTGAGAAATACGTGTCGCCGGTTTCTTCGGGCGCTTTGTATTTCCATTCGGCGGTAAGTTTTACGTGAACTCCTTTCAGCTTATAAAGCATTTCACCGTTGGCAAATTCATCAAGTTTTCCATCTTTGATAACTTTTTTAAGATATTCCGGAAACTCGTTCATTTTAGTAACTTCTGAAAACTCATTTAACGTTATAACCGTTGGCCAGCGTTTTGCAGAAAGCATTTCAATATCTGATTTTTTGATGATTTGTTCCGGAAAACATCCCCATTGAACTAAATCGACAAGGTGAGTTGCCACATCCACAAGCGCTTCGCCTTGCTGATTGACATCAAAAGCCCACGCCGGACGAACCAGCGTATTTCCTGAAACGGATTTATAGAAAAAATGAACACTTATATTCTCAACTGCCGGTTTTTCGGGAGTTCCTTTTTGAAGTTTTCCGAAAATGGCCGGATTTTGCGATAATTCTTTCTGTAAAACCGATGTGATTTCGTTCCGCTCGGTCATAATGTCGTACAACAAAACATTTTTTTCTTTGGCAATTTTAAACGCTTCCTCCAATTCTGCAAACTTTTCGGGAGTAATCACCATCGGTTTGTCAGCCAATACATTTAATCCGGCTTCGACCGATTTTTTGATATAATCTGTTTTGATTCTGTTATTTCCGGCAATCACAACCACATTTCCAGGTTTTTCTGAAAGCATTTTTTCAAAATAATCCGTTCCGGTATACACTTTTTCATTCCAAAAAGTTGGTTTGTCGGTTCTGGTATTGTAACCTTCAATCCTTTTTAAATGCAAGTCCAGATCGGCACTTGCCGGTGCAAAAACAAAAACTTCAGGACTAATCTGAGTGTACATGTTTTTTTGAACCAATGCAGCATGAAAATGTCCCGGATCAAGCGTCATTATTTTCACTTCGCCAGTTGCAACGGAAAATTTACTGGTGGCATTTTCTTCGGTCGTTTTATTTGTTTTTGCGCTTATTCCCATAAAAGAAGTTGCTGCCAATGAGGCAATTATCAATGTTACAGAAAAAATATTTTTCATTTTTTTGAATCTAAAATTTCATTTTTACAGAAACCGTATTGTTTTAAATATTAATCGGTTTCATCTTTTTGGTTAGAAGATGAATAATTAATATCGCCAAAAGATATGTACTGCCGGCTATGATAAATAATACATTGTAACCAGCGGTTATGTGCCCTAAATTTTTGTAATATGCCAAAAGAGTACCAACCAGCAAAGGAAAAAGTGTTGATGCTATTGATCCGGACATACCACCAATACCAACAACTGAACTGACAGCCTTTTTGGGAACTATATCCGAAACAATCGTAAATATATTGGAACTCCATGACTGATGAGCAGCTGTAGCAATGCTTATAATGGCAACTGCGACCCAAATATCTGTTGCAAATCTTGCTAAAAAAATAGGAGTGACTGCGATGGCTGAAATAAGCAATGTTATTTTTCGTGCCTTTAATACAGGCCAACCCATTTTAATAAGTTTTGAAGAAAGATACCCCCCACCTATGCTTCCAAATGTAGTTGCAACATAAACGACAACCAACTGCCAACTTGGTTTTGTGAGATCAAGTTTAAACGCATCAGCAAAATAAGAAGGTAACCAGAATAAGAAGAACCACCAGATTGGATCAGTTAACACTTTTCCAACGATAAATACCCAAGTTTGGCGAAAACCAATTAATTGATGCCATTTTATCTTAACCCCTGTTTCCACTGCAGTTTCATCAACGTCGCTGTTAATATATTCAAGTTCAGGTTGTTTTAGTCGTTTTTGCTTTGATGGAATTTCATAAAAAATCAACCAAAATACCAACCAGATAAAGCCTAACGAACCGGTTATCAAAAATGCTTCCCGCCAACCATAAACGCCTAAAATCCAAGGAACTAAAATTGGAGCAACTACTGCACCAATGCTGGTTCCGGAATTAAAAATACCGGTTGCTAAAGCACGTTCTTTCTTCGGAAACCATTCTGCAACTGCTTTTACTCCTGCAGGAAAGTTACCTGATTCCGATAAACCCAATAACCCTCTGACAAAACCAAAACCAAGTGTGCTCTTTACAACAGCATGCAACATGGCTGAAACACTCCAAACAAAAACTGAAATAGTATAACCAATCTTTGATCCGACTTTATCAATTAAACTTCCAAAAACAAGGTATCCTAAAGCATACATGGCCGCAAAAGCCATAACAATATAGCTATAATCTACTTCTGTCCAGTTAAATTCAAGTGCCAAAGTGGGTTTTAATAAACCGATAACTTGTCTGTCGACATAATTAATTGTTGTTGCAAAAAAGAGTAATCCACAAACTACCCAACGATAATTTCCATTTTTAGATTTTTCCATTTTTAGATTTTTCCAGTTTATTGATATTGTGATTTTATTTGCAGATATTGATATTGACTTCTGCACCGTTACGCTCTGCCGAAACATAACCGGCATAAATCGTGGCAATTACATCTGCAGCCAGAGCGCTATTACTTTCAATCGGTTCTCCGTAAGCCGACGAACGGTAAAAAGCATCCATTTCATGTTGATAACCGTTGAACCAGCCTTCGTCGGGCGAAATATGCGACCAACCTTGTTTTGTTCCTGTTTTTTCGACCACATAAATGTCTTTGAAATTTTCGTCAACCGGATTATAGGTTTCCATGGCATTATTTGGCGTAATGTTGCAAATCGTTCGATGGTTGTTGGCATGAACTTCCACATAATTTTTAACGCCACCATGTAGCAACTCACTGGCAACAATATCGGCAATTGTTCCGTCTTCAAAAACGATATGCGTGAAAGCATAATCCTCAACATCAGTATATGAATCTTTTAAATGTCCCTCATTTATAAAGTTATCCATTCTGGTAATGGCATGCGTTCTGGCTGAGATTGTTTTGGGATGAATCGGTTTTCCAAAACGCACTTTGCCTTCGACATGTTTAAAATAAATAGCGGTGGTCAACGGATGACAACCTTTGCCCATTAAAGAACCGCCGCCTGACATTCTCCATTTTCCATAATCGAGCGAATGTGAACCGGAATGTGATTGTTGTGCCTGAATCCAAAGAATTTGAGCTTTTGTTTTTTCAATCACTTCTCTTTCTTTCTGAACAGCAGGTGCATAAACCCAATTTTCAGCGTACATAATAGAACCTTTGCTGTTTTTTTCGGCTTCCAACAAGCGGTTGATGCTTGCAATTGCTTGTTCAAGACCTTTTTCTCTTGGGAAAGTATCGCCATTAAATTCGGGAGTTCTATCACCAAAATAACCGGTAAACGGCTTTTCGATAATAACATCCTTGTCTTGTTTCAACACTTCGATGGCTATTGGTTCGTGAGTTACCGGCGGTGTGCAAACGTGCAAAATATCAGATGCTGCAATCAGTTCTTCCATGCTGTCGAAAGCCAGAAGTCCGCGTGTTTCGCAAAGTTCTTTTAATTCTTCGGGACTTTTGGAATAAACTCCTGCAATTTCAACTTTTGTACTGAATACGCGTTGCAAAGCATCCAAATGAAATTTTGCCGCAAATCCGGAACCAATTATTCCGGCTCTAATAACTTTTTTTTCCATGATTTATTATTGTGTCAAGCCTAAAAGAAATTTTCATTCTTTCATTCTTTTAAAATATTAAAAATTCAAATTTTCAATTCTATTTTTTCTCTTTCGGTTGATCTTTTTTTGGTAAAGGTGTGACTTTCAGAAACGGTTGAACCTTTTCTTCAGGTGCCGGATACTCATTGGCAATAGCTTTTTTAAGTTCTTTCAAAAGTGCAGGAACCATTATTTCAGCATCGTAAGGTCTATACGGAAATTCTGGTTTTGGTTGTCCTTTCAATACTTTATCTCCGAGCGTTTCAATTGGCAAATAACCACGGTAACCACTGTTATTTACAATTCTCAACAAGCGTGGCATGTCAATCCGGATGCGACTTAAAACCCCAAACGGACTTTCTTTTACCTGATAATTAACAGCATAAGGCATTACTTTCTCAACTTCCAAATAAGGATCGTCGGTGATGAAATAACCGGTGTCAACAATAATTCCAAACCAATCATTATCAACCATTTTTACAAGTTTAATACATTGGTCGGCTGTTTTCAGGAAATCTCCGTGATTTTGAACACCCACTAATACACCTCTTAGTTTACCATATTCGGCAATTTCTTTGTAGCAAGGAGCCATATAAGTTGCCATTGAATCCCATTTATTTTCATACCCTGCAGGAATTGGTCCGGCAAAAGTCCTCATTACAGGTGCGCCTAATTTTACTGCAACGTCAATCCATTCTTTTACGTGTTTTACATCAGCTGCTCTTTTAACAGGATCGGCATCTGCAAAACTGTTTCTGACACCTGTACCGCTGATGTCAATGCCCATTTTAAAAGCATGTCTTTTTAAATTATTGATATATTCATCACTAGGAACTTTTGGATATCCGGGGAAATAATATCCTGTAAGATCCACAGCATCAAAACCATGCAATGCAGCATAATCAATCAGGTCAAAAAGTGTCATTTCTTTGCTGTTCAATTTTTTAGCAAATGAAAATGCGTTCAGACTGGTTTTTACGGCTGAAGTGGTTTTCTTTTTAGTTAAATCCTGATTTGGTTTGTTCAAATCTGCAGTATTTTGAGTAAGATCCTGAATGATCATGTTTTTAAAGTAAACATGCATTGGTTTTGGATCTTTTGTTGCATGAACCTGAAGTCCGATAAAACCGGACGGTGTCATATCATCAAAAACTGCTGCACACAAAACGCCATTCAACCAGGTATAAATTCTATAACCCGATGCTTCAATTCTGAAATGGTTCCATTCGCCCGGTTTAAAAGCTTTTCTGGCTTCTTCGTTATGCGTCAGGTCGTTTAACCAACCGCGGCGTTTTTCGTCATAAATTCCACCCGTCCAGCTTCGTGGAGCAGTTCCGGAAGGAACAGCCACGCCTTCTTTTGTATAATTCAGGGGTTCTTTTGTATACATTTCCGATTTAAGCGGATCTATTTCAACCTGATAACCATGAACGATACCATTGTTATAATTAGGGTCGATTATACTGCGGAATTGAATACCGGAGTTTAAACCTTCGTCAACTTTAAAATCTAATTCGAGAAGAAAATTGCTGTAGTGTTTTTTAGTTGCTAAAAAACTGTTTGGAGAAGTAAGATCTGTGGCTGTTGTTCCCACAATCATTCCATCTTTTGCTTCGTATTTTGCCGAACCCTGAACCTGTTCCCAACCGTTTAATGTCTTGCCATCAAAAAGGCTTTCCTTTTTTATATTATCCTGAGCAAAAATGAAATTAGCTGTTGAAGCTAAAAACACTACTGCCAGTAGGTTGAAATAATTAATTTGTTTTTTCATTGTTTAAACTGTTTTTTTTTATTGAAAACCAGAAATTTTGGTTTAATTACATGTCAAATGCTTCTTTTTGAGCAGCTTTCACTTTTGTCATAAAAGCTGGAACTACCGTAAACGGATCATAAGAAGGACGTTCTCTTAAACCGGATGCAACTTTTGGAGTTGATTCGGTTCTACCAACATTTTCAGACTTACCGGATTTTCCGGATTTGCCAGACTTGCCGGATTTACCACCTGTTGATGCAAAATTATCTGATTTACCTGATTTACCTGACTTACCGCCCATTTCATATCCACCAGCAGCCGCCATTTCCTTTTTCTTTTTATTTCCACCAACCGGCGAAAGTGTTTCAATTGGAATATATCCTCTGTAACCAGAATTTTTAAGTATTTCCATGATTCTTGGTAAATCAATTTTTATCGGACTTGCGGCTCCAAATACACTTTCTTTCAACTGAAAGTTTACTGTATAAGGCATACACTTTGCAATATCAACATAAGGATCTTCGGTGATAAAATAACCGGTATCATTGATTATACCAAGCCAGTCTGAATTTACCATTTTCACAAGTTTGATGGTTTGATCGGCAGTTTTCAGGAAATCACCGTGATTTTGAACACCCACCAAAACACCTCTTAACTTACCGTATTCGGCACATTCTCTTAAACTTTCCGACATATATTTGGCGATATCATCCCAACGGTTTTCATATCCGGCAGGAATTGGTCCCGAAAAAACCCTGATAACCGGAGCTCCGAGTTTTACGGCTACATCAATCCATTCTTTTACATGTTTCACGTCAGCAGCTCTTTTGGCAGGATCGGGATCGGCAAAATCATTACGCACGCCGGTTCCACTGATATCAAGACCCAACTGAAAAGCATATTTTTTAATGCTGTTGATGTACTCATCGCTTGGCACTTCGGGATAACCCGGAAAGAAATAACCAGTTAAATCTACCGCATCAAAACCATTTTCAGCCGCCCAATCCATCAACTGAAATATAGTCATTCCGCTTTGTCCATTTCCACGACCTTTGGCAAAATCCAAAAGAGGTTTTGTAAACGAATAGGCATTCAAACTGACTTTAATCCTTGCACCACCAGTTCTAACAATTTGCAAATTGTCCTGAGCAAAAAGCGATGTAGCTGATAATAAGATCATTGCCATCAGGACATTTAATGATTTCTTTTTCATATATCTTTTGTTTGTAATTTATTTATATTCGTTTTGAATGGCGGATTTTAATTCTTTAAAAAATATTGGTATTACTTTCAGAGGTTCATAAGGAACATCTCCCGGACGTGGTGTACCTTTATATTGTAAAGTTTCAATTGGCAAATAACCTCTGTAACCGCTATTTTTAATGATTTTCATTAATCGTGGTAAATCAGTTTTTACGGAACTGCCCGGACCAACCGGACTTTCTTTGATTTGCAAATTAACTGCATAAGGAAGCGTTTTTGCCACATCAACGTACGGATCAGGAGTTAAGAATTTTCCGGTATCCACGATTAAACCGAACCATTCAGAATTAACTCGTTTGACCATATCAATTGCCTGATCGCCGGTCTGTAAAAAGTCACCATGATTTTGAACACCAACCAACACGCCGCGAAGCTTGCCATAAGCGGCACATTCTTTTAAACATTCGGCCATATAAGTTGCCACTTCGTTGCGTTTATTTTCATATCCTTTTGGAATTTCTCCGGCAAAAACACGAATAACCGGCGCGCCCAGTTTAACGGCAACGTCGATCCATTGTTTTGCAAGTTTAACATCTGCAGCACGTTTTGCAGGATCAGGATTTGCAAAATCGTTTTTTATTCCAGTTCCGCTGATATCAAGTCCCAATTCAAAAGCTCTTTTTTTCACGTCATTAATTTCCTGATCGGTAGGGACTTGTGGATAGCTTGGGAAAAAATATCCGGTAATATCAATAGCGTCGAAGTTGTTTTGCGCAGTAAAATCCAGCAATTCAAAAAGTGTCATTCCATTCGGTTTTCCCTTAATATGGTTGCTTAACATTTCGTTGAATGAATAGGCGTTTAAGCTGGTTTTAACCATAGAAGAAAATTTTCTTTCAAACGCTTTTTGCGCGGATAAACTTAAACTAAGTAACAATAACGCCGTCAGCGATAAGCTTTTGCAAATTGTTCCGTTTAAAATTGATTTTGATTTCATAAATATTAATTTTTTTCGTTTGTGTTTTTTGTTGTTTATTTTCCAAATTCGGTTGCTGTAGCAGTTTTTACCATTTTTAAAAAGACTGGAACTGCTGTATAAGGATCATATCCTGATTTTGCACCATCGGTTTTTGTTTTATCTTTCGAAGGAGTTCTTGCAGAAAGTGTTTCCAGATTCACAAAACCTCTGTAATTATTATCACGAAGGATTTTCATGATTTTTGGAAGGTCAATTCTAACCGGACTTCCGAGAGGAATCGGACTTTCTTTTAAAAGGAAATTAACGGTGTAAGGCATTACTTTTGCAATATCAGAGTATGGATCGTCAGTCAGAAAATAGCCGGTATCGTTAATTATACCAAACCAATCGGAATTTACCAACTTCACCAATTTGATTGTTTCATCGGCAGTTTTTAGAAAATCTCCGTGGTTTTGAACCGCAATCATAATTCCGCGTTCTTTTGCATAAGCCACGCATTCTTTGATATCAGCCGCCATATAATTTGCTACCGAATCCCATTTATTTTCAGAACCTTCCGGAAGTTTGGCACCCGAAAAAATACGAACTACCGGTGCGCCCATTTTTACAGCCACATCAACCCATTCTTTCACATGTTTTACGTCGGCCGCTCTTTTTGCAGGATCAGGATTTGAAAAATCGTTTCTCACACCGGTTCCGCTTATCGAAAGGCCTAATTCATAAGCTCTTCTTTTGACATCATAAATAAATTCGTCGGTTGGTAATTTGTCAGGATATCCGGGAAAATAATAGTCTGTAAGATCTACAGCATCAAAATTATTCTCGGCGCAAAAATCCATTAAATCGTACAATGACATTCCTTTTCCACGTCCTTTTACATTGTCATTCAAGAGTTTATTAAAAGCATAGGACTGCAACGATATTCTAAAATATGTACCGCCTTTTCTTTGAATCGGACTTTGTGCGAAAGTTGCGTCATTATTAACAAGCAATATTCCAGCAATAAAAGAAATGAGTAATAGCTTTTTCATAAAATGACAATAAAAACTTTGTTTCTTCTTATTTAAAATGGACAAATTTGCATTTCAATAATAAACCTTTGATAGTTATATAATTGACTCATTATAATCCTATCAAAGATTTATTCTTTTTATTCAACAAATTTATTCACAAACTTTTAATTATTTTGCTAATGCAGGAAGACCAACCGCGCCCATTTCGCCGTGAGTCAATGTTTCCCAAATTACATGATGATTACCTTCTGATGGTCGGGCAAAAGGAAGTGCAGCAGCCATTTTTGGTAAATTGAAAGCCATTCGGTTATGAAAATGATTATAAGCTACTTCCCAGGTTGAATTTAATGCAAAAGTCAGATTTGCGGGAGCAGGAACATTGTTTGGTTTTACATATTGAGCTTCAAATTCGATAGCTGCCATAATGCGTTTTCCTTGCTCTTTATATAAATCAACTCCCTGAATATAAGCTGTTTCGGCAGCATTGCACATGGAAGCAAAAGCCATTGTCGGGTGATGGGAATCGCGTGCAGTTTCCTGTAAAATTCCATCAACAAATTCCGGAACTAAACCTTTATTTCCCCAAATGGCAGCACCGCAACCGGGAGGTTCAATAGGTGCAGGACCATCAGTTTTTAAATAAATATATGCCGGAGTTCTACCACGCCACATTTTAACGCCAAGATCAAAAACAGAACGATCGTCAATAAATACACCGATATTGATAAGTGCTTCGCACATTGCAAGTTCCTTATTGCCATTCTCGCAATCACCATGAATAATGGTTGGTAAATATTGAGTTCTTAACATGTTCTGGAATTTTGCGATATCAGCATCCGACCATCCTTTATAAGTATAACGAATAATTTCTGCTGCACGTGGCCAAACTGATCCACACCAAGCTGCCTGAACTGGTCCATTGGCATAATTATGTCCACCTTTAAGCGTATACGACCATGCATTCATAATTTTTATAGCATTTTCGGCATAGGTTTTATTTCCGGTTGCAGCCCAAAGCAAAGCTTGAGTATAAGCTGCATCAGAATCGCCTTGTTCGTCTTTACAGCCGAGATCAGGATTTGAGTGAGGACCACATGAAACAACATCAGCTGGATTTGGTTTATAATCAATTGCAGCAAATAGACTTTTCAAAACTGATTCAAAAGCTGATTTTTGGGGTTCTAAGCCTTTATTAACGCGAGTTTTTATTAATTCCAATTGACCTGCAGTTACAAAAACTCCCGGATGATTAAAAACAGATTTTGCCGGTGTTCCGGAAGGATCTGCAGTCAGCACAACAGTAGTGGAAGCGTAAGCTGGATTAGCTTCCGCATCGTAAGAAGTTTCTACACTTTTTCCACCAGTGTATTTGGCAATTTTGTTTGTAGTTACACCTTCTTCATCGGTATTTTTAGAACCACCTTTTTTGCCACCTTTTTTTGCTGGTTGAACATCTAACAATGCAGTATCACTTTCGACTGAAGTACTTTTAGAGCCACCTTTTTTACCGCCTTTTTTGCCACCACTTTTCTTTTCACCATTTCCTTTTTCAGAACTATCTTTTTTAACAGACTCTTTATCAGTAGGAGCAACAATACCTGCTGCTGCTGCTTGTGCAGCTGCATTACCAAATTTCTCAGTTCCTTTTAATGTTTTATCAATTACCCAAATGTTTCTAAACTGATATTCAGAACCATGTTCCTGGAGATAAATTGGACCAACACCGGCATCTCCTAATTTACCTGTAGATCCTTTTACTCCTTCTAACTCAAAATCTTTATAAATAGTTACTCCATTATGTACCACTGTCATACGGGCGTTTTCAACTTTAGTTGTTCCTGATGTGTCAAACCGTGGTGCTCTGAAATCAATATCAAATGTCTGCCATTCCATAGGTGGAAAAGCCATATTTACTGATGGATTTAGTTCACTTTTAGAACTTACAACATTTCCAAATGCAATGGGTGTACCACCTACCTGGCCATAAGCATCTTTAATATTCATTTCATAACGTGCCATAAAATAAACTCCACCGTTAGTCACCTGACCCAAAAGACGGAACTCCACATGCAATTTGCAATCACCAAATTTTTGTTTTGAAATAATAGATTCAAATTTACCTACAGCGTGAGGAACAACATCTAAAATTCCTCCAGGAAGAATCTTAAAATTATCAGCTGGTTGTCCACCAATAATCCAGTTTTTTTCTTCAACTTTCCACCATGCATCAAGGTTTTTTCCATCAAATAACACAATTGCACCTTTTGGAGGAACTGCATTCAATGTTGGAGAGGTCCGATAAAAGTGCTTCATTTCGAGCATTTCAGTTCCTTTAGTTATGCTTAATTTCCCATTTTCAATCTTACCAATCCAGCCTTCGCCGCTTAAATTAAGAGCAGTTTCACTTACCTTTTCTCCCGTAAGTACAGCTAAAGGGGTTGCTTTTGAAGTAAGATCAGTTATAAGATTGGCTTTATAAGCCCCATCTTTTGAAATATATAGCTGAGCAAAAGTTTTGCCACCTTTTACTTGCCAATCACCCATAAATGGATCTGCTTTTACAGTTTTTTGTGCAAAAACAGAGCAACTGATTAGCATTAGAAATAAAATTGATTTAAATAATTTCTTCATTTTGTTTTATATTAATGTATTTGTTAATTATTACTTATTTAACTTCACCATAAATTGCCAACCCTCGAGACGTACTGGAACCATTAATACCCCACTTAGCTGCGGCGTTTGTATTTACCGGAACAATACGGAATGTCACTGTCGTACCTTCAACAACATTCTTCAATGCCGGGAATTTTCCAAGATTGATTGTTGTTGGTAATGTGGAGAAGGAAGCTATAGTACTATAGCTAATTTCCACAAAATTAGTTCCATCAAATGAGTATTGGATACTTACCTGAGAGTCGCCACCATTTGTACGACAAGCAATATCCATACCACTCAGTTGGAGTATTTTACCTGCAGGAACTTTTAAGGTTGTTGTCAAATAACGTGATGGATTTGAAAGTCTGCTTGCATCAGTATTCTGATCACAACCCGTAGTTGCAAAATCCTTAGCGTATTTGGTAGTTGAAGATGAACCGTTGAAGTTTGTTGCCACAAGGTTGGATACAGTAATTGCATTATTAGAGTTTGTTGTCCAGGCCATTGTAGTTGCATAATTACAAGTCGAAACATTCCAAACTACTTCAAAGTTGCCAACTATCGGCACTTCTGGTTTAATTACAGTAGTTGTAACGGTTCTAATTGAGATAAAGGGATCAAAACCAATAATAGTGAAAGTAATATCACCTTCTACTGTTGGAGTCCCAGTAACTTTTAATACTAATGATCCTATTCCATTACCAACAGTTGGGTTAATAATACCAGAAACACTAAGACCAACAGAGGCAGCGCCACTCATTGTTGCTGAAATTTCGGCTTCGACAGTGCTACTATCACCGTTTTTATAAGGAATAGAAATAGAGCTGGTTGAAGCCTCATTAAGAGTTAATACGCCATTGAATACAGGAGTAAGAAATCGAAGTCCAAGCATCGATATGAAGCGGGTATTTGTCAAACCTGCAACGTCAGATGCTGAACTTGGACTTAACAAATAACCGATTTGACCAGAAGCAACAATACCATTCAAGGTTCCGCTACCAGTAAGCACTGGGTCACTCGCAAAAGATGCTCCGTTAGGAAGCTGCATCAAGTATGATTCTTCACTTCCATTCACCTCCATTGTGAAAAGTGTATTGCCCCACGATGGATAAGTACTCTTATTGAGATAGGATTTTGTAATCTGTGTATTCTCGATGGCAACATACATAGCCAGATAGTTACTAAGTTCCGTATGAACAACTTTAACAGGAGTAAGAATTGCTCCGGTAGAAGTAATCGTTATATTTTTCAGATTTCTAATTGCAAATAAAGGGTTACCTTTAATGTTTGATAAGAGAGCTCCTTTGGAACGAATAGTCAATACTTCACCTGTCTTATATACACCTCTGGTTGTTGAATCTGATACGATTGTAGCTGTAATACCATAATTCGCAACACTTTTACCGGCTGCTATATCAGCCGAGCAATCATTATCAACCAGAGAAAGAGTGATAACGTCGGTTGCCTCAACCACATTTGAAATCGAAACAACAATATATTCACTTTCTGTAAGTTCTTTTGAACCTCCAACTGACAATGCCTTAGCCCGTGCAACTAAATCCTTAATTGCCAGATGCACAGGGGGAACATCAGTTGTGAATGATTTCTCCAATCCGAAGAAATAGTCTCCTGTCGAAGTCTTCACATACGATTTGTAAAGATACTTTGTTGCACTTAACAAATTGCTTATTTTACCTGAAAAAATCCCTTGCGTAATCGAATCTCTAACGAGTTTATAATTAGTGTAAATACCTGTTGATTCAGGAGCAACTGCAAAACCAATTTCAGTCACCTCAATTTTGCCGGAGTAATACCATGCACCTGATAAAGTAACATTAGCCTCATCTATAAAAGTAGAATCCGCAGTTTTAACAACGGGTTTACCTGATTGCATGATAGGAATTTCCTTACCCGTAGCCGAACTATTTAAAATAAGAAGTGCTTGACGATAGTCGCCATCCAAACTTTTTACTGTAATAGTGATAGTTTGGTTTCCGGCATCGCCGCTTTTGGATGAGATAGAACACCATTCAGTACTATCCGGGAGCAGATTGTTTGAAAGTGTGGCAGTCCACGCACGGTTTACATTGAATTCTATAGTCTGTTGACCGCCTTCAAGGCCGAACACCGCGAAATCTTTATTCGTTTTCAGTGTCGCTTTCACAGGCAATTCATATACACTATCACATGACCAAAGTCCAAAGATACTTACTAACATTGAAAGCATCATAAACTTTGTCAAAGTTTTCATTACTAGTTGTTTCATACTATTTAGATTTTTTATTATTCTTATCCAATATTATTTTCTGTAAAGGGTGTATTTCCTCAAAGTTGAATCAAATTACGCTAATTATGCCAAGTATCAAGATTGACTGAAAGAATTATTTGTGATTCTAAAGTCGTAAAGCCACTCTATTGTAAGGTGTAAACGGCTTTAAAAGTAAATTAAGTATGGCATTTTTAAAAACAATTCAACTTTTATTGACCGGATTAATTTAAAATCCAGGATTTTGTTCCATTGGAATTGTGACATTGGCATCAATTACACTTTGTGGAATAGGAAACAATGTATCTCGAAGTGCTATATTTTTGTCCCTGCCATTGCGTGAAGAAATCCATTCAATGAAATCACTACCGGGCATTGTGCGAAGCAATGTATAGCGACGTTGTTCTTCACCCATTAATTCACGGGCACGTTCTTCGAGAATAAGGGAAAGCGAGATGTCTGAATCGGTTATCGTACGGGCATGTGAACGCAGACGCAACTCATTTATATCACTTGTGGCCTGAGGTATATTACCAAGTTTCATTGCCGCTTCGGCTCGCAATAAATAGGTTTCGGCCAAACGAGCATATACTTGATCTTGATGAGAAGCGTTATTTTTTGGATAACCCGTATCACAAAAGCTGTATTTCAATGTGTAAGGCCAGTTGTAAGTATCACCCTCCGAAGCACCAGACTTTAGATTTTGAAAACCGGTTATCGTACCTTGAGTTCGATCATCACATTGAGCAATAGTCGGGCAACCAATCCAAACAGTGTCACCAACACTCCATGGTGTCCCAGTAAGACTTTTTGTCCCGGAAAACGTATCGAACTTGCCCAATATGTAATACTTGGCAACAGCGTACTGCGAACCCCTGTCATCAATAATTCCATTTGCATAGTCACTCGATGAATTGTATAAGTATAAAGCCCATTTTGTAAGAGCAGCACGTGCAAAACCACGTCCTCCGCGAGTTTCATCATAGAAAGAGATAGTTACGGTAGGTCCTATCTTATTCGCTCCATCAAACTTTGGACGGAGGGAGAAACGCATTAAGTTGGCTCCGCCGCCAATCACGTTTTTTTCCCATTGCATTACCCACAGAGCTTCTTTATTCCCGGATTCAATGTTTACGGTGTTAGGATTAAACATGTCCATGAATGCACTACCTGAACCACTCCCTAATCTATTCTTGACCAAAGCATAAGGACCTTCATTAATACATTTGTCTGCAAATAAGTAAGCCGAATCTAATTTTGTTCTATCATAACTTCCTACAACTTTACCCGCCTCAGTCAAATACATTTCCGCAAGATAATTCAGTACAACTCCCTTAGATGCACGACCAATTTGAGAAGGTTTCCAATCCATTCTTGGTTCTGCATACAAAAGGTCATCTATAATCTGTCGACGAATCTTGTTAACATCGTCACGAACATAGTCTGTTCGAAAATTATCTCCGGTAACCTCATCAACCACTAAAGGTACTTTGCCCCACACATATGTTAAATGACGATAAGACCAGGCACGAATAAAGCGAGCTTCTGCTACAATACGCTCTTTAGTTGCTTCGTCGGTCCATTTGATTGCAGGATTCTCCGAACGTTTTATAAGAAGATTTGCCCCCAGTACTGTCTGATATAACCACTCAAATACACTTTTCAAGCTTTTATCTGTCGGGACATTGGCTTTTGACCAATCCGAATAGATAACAGAGAACTCGCCTGTGGCTGATGCACTGGCGTTAATTACATCGGTTCCGCCCATATTCATTAATGCACGTAAACCCGTTTCACCAAACGAATCCGTATTGCCGTATCCTTCACGTTCCTGACGAACCAAAGCATAGAGCCCATTGAGTCCTGATTCAAATCCAGGCTGAGAATTATACAATTGATCTGCCGTTAGAAAGGTGTCGGGATGTTCATTAAGTAATTCTGAACTACATCCTGAAAATGTCATAAAGCCTGCTATGACAACCAAAATTATTAATATCTTTTTCATAAATTTTATCTGCTTATTTCTTATAAAGTTACACTTTTTGTCTATAATGTGAAGTTAATACCAAAAATAAACTCCCGCTGAAGTGGTATTGCACGCTGGTCACCAAGTTCCGGATCCATACCTGTGTACTGTGTGAACGTTACAAGATTCTTACCGGTGACATATACTTTTGCCTCTGTTACACCTAATTTCGAGAGTAACTTTTTGGGCATTTTATAAGAAAGTGAAACATCTTTAATACGCCAAAAGTCCGCTTTCTCGTAGTATGCGGGTGAAATCGTCTTGGCAGCAATATATGTATTGGAATTAGCGTCAGTTGACCACATAATATTAGATGGATTGTTTACAGTCCAAAAATTTTGTGATACATAGTAGTTTTTTGCCTTGAAAGGGTCTACTTTAACTGATCCATTAGTGCCATAGAGGTAAATATTGAGTTGGAATGATCCTAAGTCGAATGTGTTATTCAAACTCCATGTGAAGTTCGGTTCCGTTGAACCAATAATTTGGCGGTCACCTGCATCATAAACGCCATTGTTATTTAAATCGTCGTATTTCGCATAACCGGGTAGTGCCCCGTATTGTGCTGCAAGATTCGCTTCATTGTTTTGCCACACGCCGGTAGTGTAATAGTCATAAGCTACTTTTACAGGTTTTCCAATGAACCATCCGTTAGTAAGATCATCTTTGCCATCGCCATAAAGATCAATAATTTGTGTGCGAAGGAGTGTCAAGTTCAATGCACTCTTCCAACCAAAAATTTTAGTACGGATATTATCTGACACGATTGAGAACTCGATACCTTGATTGCGTGTCTTACCTATATTCTGAAAGATAGATGATACACCATTTACTGCAGATATACTACGGCTAAGCAAAAGGTCACGCGTATCGTTCTGATAAACGTTGATCTCACCCGATATTCTGGAATCAAGAAAAGCATAATCTAACCCGATATTCGCTGAGCGGGTAGTTTCCCACGATAGACTTGGAGTACCCAAAGTAGTTGGGATATAACCTGCCGCAAGACTGCTTCCATTGAGATAGCCCATATCCCCTAATTTTGAAATCGTTTGAAAAGCTGAAATTGCCTGATTACCAGCTTCTCCATAAGACAATCGTAATTTAAAATTATTCATTACGCTTTTAATGGAACTGAAAAACGATTCGTTTGCAATATTCCAGCCCAACGCCAATGATGGAAATACACCATACTTGTTATTTGCACCAAATCCTGAATACCCATCCCTTCGAGCGGTTGCTGTTAATAAATAGCGGCTGTCATAAGAGTAATTGATACGAAACATCTGTGAAATGAGAGCTGTTTGCCAATTTTTAAACGTATTTGTAACCAATCCGGCTGAGGGCATTCCCCAATAGGAAAGTAAGTCATTCGGAAAGTTTTGACCTTCTTGCAATCTTTCACGCTGTGTTTCGGACTCAAATGAATATAATCCGGTCAGAAATAAATGATGTTTACCAAACTCGCGCTGGTAATTTACAATATTCTCTATTGCATAAGAGTATTTCATTGTATTATCAATCGATGCCCAACCATTAACGCTTTTTTTGGCACCTGTATTAAGTCCTTGATACTGATTATCGTCCGTATTGCTATACTGAACATCTGTATTAAGAGTATAGGTCAGACCTTTAGCAAGAGTTGCTACAAATGATATATTTGATGTCAAACTATAACCCACATTATAATCATCGTATAGCAAACTCTCAATTGGATTGAAACGTTTCTCATTATCCGCATCCGGCATAATATTAATTGAACCGTCCGGATTGAAAGGGCGCATAAGTGGTGACTTGTTGAACACGTCGACAAAACTTGGTTTAGCTCCACTTTTATCCTTCCAGGTCAGCATATTGCTTGAAGTCATATTTAACCAGTCTGTAATTTTTGCCTGAAGGTTCACACGATTAGTAACACGTGTATATTTGTCATTGATTACAATACCCTTTGTCGACAAGTAGCTTGTCGCTACATTATATTTAAAATCCTTGGTACCACCTGAAACGGTAAGGTTATGACGTGTACTTTCACCCATTTGGGTAATCAGACCTTTCCAAGTCCAGGTTTTCCAACTGCCATCAGCATACACAGCTCGCTCAGAATTTGAAAGCCCCATTAATGCATCGTCAGGATTTGAAAAATCAGTCCAATTGTTTTTAAAAGCAAGATATTCAGCGCCATCCATAATATGAGGGAAGTTGGCAACGTTTTGAATTGAGTAAAAACCATCATACTTCACAACAGTTTTACCTTCTTTGCCTTTTTTGGTAGTGATCAGGATTACTCCATTCGATCCACGAGAACCATAGATAGCTACTGATGAAGCATCCTTCAAAACCTCAATCGAAGCCACGTCATCCGGAGAAATATCTGATATCGCACCATGGTATGGCATACCGTCGAGTACCAAAAGTGGTGTAGTACTTGCTGAAATTGAGTTTCGACCCCGAATCAACATTACAGCACTCTGACCGTCGGGATCTGCACCTGCTGCTGTGGCCATGACAGTCAAACCAGGGACGGAACCTTGTATCATCTGAGCAATATCGGTTACAGCCATATTGTCGATACGATCTTTGGCAACCGAACCCACAGCCCCGGTAATATCACTTTTCTTCTGGGTACCATAACCTACAACGACTACTTCATCCAAATTATTCAACGACTGATTAAGTGAAATTTCAAATGAAGTTTTATTAGATATTGAAACCAATTGAGTCTCATATCCAACAAAAGAAATTCGTAACTGACCTTCTTCAGGTGATTCAAGCGAAAAGTGTCCATTGATATCGGTTAAAGTTCCAATACTGGTACCTTTTAACAACACGCTGGCACCTATAACCGGTTGATTACTCTCATCGGTTACCGTGCCGTTAATTTTTACTTTTTTAATTGAAGATTTAGATTTTCCTAAACCCTCTTTTGTCTTTGTTGTAATGTAAATTTGTTTCCCTTCTATTTTATAAGCATTGGAACTGTTTTTGAAGAGTTCATCGAGAACTTGAGTGATAAGTTGATCTTTTAAGTCCAGGGTTACAATACGATTAAGTTCTACATCTTTGTCATTGTAAAAGAAAACCATCTCACTCTTTTTCTCAATTATTTTTAAAATCTCTTGAACGGTTTTGTTTTTTACTTGTACAGTCAATTTTGTTGTTTGCGCGTAACTTACACTCAATAGCGACGATGCAAACAACAACACTATCAGACCTGTTAATCGTTGAATTTTACTTTTCAGTAATTTGCGTTTTGTTGTGTTTTTCATATAGTTGAAACAATTTAAAATAGTATTGTTAGTAACAGTTTGTACTTTCTTGCTTTTTTACAATTAGATTTGGAAGATAACCAGGTATCTGGTATTTCCTATTCAAAAATTTGTTTTAAAGTGGGTTCTAAAAATTCATTTATAATAAAATTTCTAAAAAACATCAAGAACCCATTAACTGTTTTAAGAAACGATTTCTTTGGTTGACCAAAAGTAGTGTGTTCGCACACAATAAAAAAATTATTTAAGCATTATTTTTGAAAATATGTTGTACAACATAAATAAATATAGAAATTACCGACAGTCTTTTTGGGTTTCTTCAAAAATGAAACCCCATATATTTTTTCAATATATGGGGCTTATAGTGCTGCAAATATACGTCATTTAAAATTATTTCATGTGGACAAATTACTTGAAACAGTTCACTTTTCTGTCAATAAACAAAAAGATAACCTAGTTTTATTCGGCATCAAATCATAAAACACAAAAAGCGGGCATGACCCGAAGTCATGCCCGCTTTGAAAAGAAAATTATTTTATTGAATCATAGTTAGATACAAATCTTCAAAGAACTATTCACTCCGGAAGCCCTGACAATATAAATTCCCTTTTGGAAATTAACTGTAGGAATGGAAGTCATTGAGCTGGCAACCTTTTTGCCTAACACATTATATACTTCAAGAGCCAAACCGTTGTTGTTTAAAATTTCAGTACCGTTAAATGATACTCCTTGATCAGAAAGAACAGGATTGATTACGCTTGCTGGATACCACCGCGGGTCACCGGCAGAGGTTTTTCCTGCAAAGGATAGATCTTTAATATGGTAATCACCTACTGTGGTTGAATAAGGTGCTGCAACGGTTGAAACAGAAACAGTCGTAAATAAATCTGTTGATAAACCAGTATAAGCTATTAACGAACCTGTAATACCACCTGTAGCAGTAGGTGCTGTAGCTAACCAGTCAGTCGTATAATATGTATTTGTAAGCGTAAGAGTTCCTCCGGTACTTAAATATTTGGCAGTAATAACAGTTTTGCCCAAGATACAATTAGTGATAGTAACCGGTACTACCAATGATTTTAAATCCACCAGATATTTTGTTGATACATTCATTATATTGTCAAATGTACAATCTGATATATCTACACTTGTAGCATTGGATTGTAAGGCAAACACACTTGCGCCAAAACCGTAAAAAGTAGATTTTGAAATTTTCACTATTCCAAAAGTAGGTCCGTTTGTAGTAATACTGCAATACAACACTCCATAATCTGCAAAGTTATGAGCTATGCTGTTGTTGATGATAACATTATTAACGCCTTGAGGGGCAGTTAATGAGTTAGATGTTCCTTGAAAACGTATGACTGAGCGTAAAGTGGATAAATTGCAATTATCTACCACAAATGAATCGATCACGGCAGCATTAGCAGCAGCTTGATTAACAACATAATTTACTGTTGGATCAGTTGTTGCACCGGTTATAGTCAAATCTCTAAAAGCAATTTTTGATAGTGCTGCCGGTAATGTAATGGCTTTAAACTTAACTAATGGCATTGACCCATCACCTTTGATGGTGATTTTAGTGCTAGCTGTAAGATTAGTTAGCTTACTCAAGTCAATCGAATTTGGAGTACCATCAGTAGTAGAATTAATCGGATTTGTGTAACCGTTAGGTATAACTAAAACAATGTCATTCCCGGCGTATGTTCTTAACGGAGTAATGATACTGTCATTTACACCTAATGTTACTACATCTGTCGCCCTGACAGAAGAAAAGCATAAAGCTCCGAAGATGAATACGAAAAGTAATGTTTTTTTCATGATGACTGTTTTTTTAACTGTTTGTAAAATTGTTTTAAATAGTGACGCAAATATATAGCAATTAATTTAATCAGATGTGGAAAATTAAATTAAATCCGTGCAATTTTTGACGGATATTTTAAAAATCGGATAAATAATGTAACTTTGAGCTATCTATTCTTTATTTTTGCATAAGATTATGCCTTATTTCTATTAAATTTGTAAGATGAAAAAATTGTTTCTGCTAATCAGCATTTTAATATTTGCCTGTTCGACAAACGCTCAATATCACTTCTCCTTCTCCCATTTTACTTCCGATAATGGTTTGTCGCAAAACAGCATTACCACTATGATGAAGGACAGGAAAGGTTATCTGTGGTTTGGTACGCGTGATGGATTGAATAAGTTCGATGGATACAATTTCACTTTGTATAATTCAAAACCAGATAAAAAATTTTCGATGCTGAGTAACCGTATTTTAGAAATTAAAGAAGATAAATGGGGTTATATTTGGGTTAAAACGTATGACGAAATAGTTTATCGGTTAAACCAGTGGACGGAAGAATTAAATCGTATTGAGAAGCCCAACGGCGAATTTGTAAATGATAAGATCAGCGAAATTTACACGTTAACTTCAGGTACAATTTGGCTAACGACTTTCGATAAAGGTTGTTATAAAGTACAAACTGACGTAACCTCACATAATCTGACCGTCACACTTTTCAATCAGGAAAATCACTTATTACCCCATAACATCGTAAAATCGGTTTTTGAAGACAAAGAACATAACACATGGTTTCTGACTCAAAGCGGATTGAGTTGCATTGAACCAAACAGCAAAACGATTGTATATTTTAGCAAACAGGCTTTTTATTCGTATATCGAAAACGACAAGCGAATCATGTTTGGAAGCGGAGGTAAAATTTTTCAATACGAAAAAAGAACAAAAATATTCAAAACTATTGATTTACGCGATCAGGTTATTGTAACAAATCTGGCAAGTTTCAGTCCTAATAATTATCTTTTTGCTACACAAGGCAAAGGATTTTTTATTTATGATGTATTGCAGGGCAATCTTAAACAGTTTTCGAAGGAAAAATATCCTGAAATGAAAACCAATGATATCCAAAGCATTTACATTGACAGAGCCGGGGATGCATGGCTCGAAGTCAGATTATCAGGCGTTTTGCACTTTACTCCGCAAACAAATAAAATTGTTTACTTTGAAACCAAAATGAACGAAGGGCAAGTTACGAATCCGAATTTTCTTATTTTCGAAGATGAAAAAGACATATTGTGGATTCAACCTTATCTTGGCTTTTTCTCCTGGTTCGACAGAGCAAATAATCGCTTAGTTCCTTTTTACAGCGCCTATAATGAAGATATTAATACGCTGTTTTCGTACGGCATAAACCATTTTTTATCCGATTCGCAAGGTGTATTATGGATTAGCACCAACCGTGGGAATGGATTTTTTAAATGTACTTTCCTGCCCGATTATTTTAATCATTATTTGTTCCGGAATCATTCGGTTTACAGTATTTCCAACGAAACAAGAGCCATTTTTGAAGATAATAATAATCGTCTTTGGGTAGGTTGCAGGGACGGTTTGGTGCATGTTTTCGATCAAAATAAAAGAGAAATCGGAACATTGAATCGAGATGGAAGAATTGCGTTTGGAGGAGATATGGATGTGTTGGTTTATAATTTTTTTCAAGATAAATCAGGGAATATCTGGTTAGCTACTAAAAAACGAGGACTGTTCCGACTAAAACCTCAAGGTTCGGGTAACGCTTTCAGAATGGAAAATTTTGTTCATAATCCGAAGGATATTTATTCTCCGGCAAACAATGACTTCTATTCTGTCGTTCAGGACAATAACGGTAGAATATGGGCAGGGAGTTATGGCGGCGGTTTACATTTGATTGATGAGCAAAAAGGGAAAATCCGCTTTCTTCATTCCAAAAACGAACTTGTAAACTATCCGATTGCTAATTGTTCGAAAGTCAGACAGGTTTTTGCTGATTCAAAACAACATATCTGGGTTGCCAATACTGAAGGTTTCGTTGTATTCAATGCTAATTTTAAAACCCTTAAAGATATAAAATACAATTATTTTCACAAAAAAGATGATGATTTCAAAAGTTTGAAAGCTAACGATGTTTATTGTATTTTTGAAGATACTGAATCTACTATGTGGTTTGGAACTTTTGGTGGCGGATTAAATAAACTGAAAACAAAAATTGCAGATAATAAGCAACTTGAGTTTGAAGTGTATGATCGAGCCAAAGGAATGCCCAACAATGTGATTTATACTATTATTGACGACAATCAGGGAAATTTATGGCTGACAACCGAAAATTCCATTGTAAAATTCAATAAAAAAACGGCTAAAATAGAAGCATTTGGCAAAGGAAACGAATTGGAAAATGTTGAATTTTCAGAGGCTTCGGCTTGTTTACTTCAATCAGGTGAAATTTGTGTTGGTTCTAAATCGGGTTTCTATTCCTTCAACCCCGATGCGGTAAAACGAAGAGTAATTAATGCTCCATTGGTATTTACCCGCTTATTGCTTTTCAACAAAGAAGTGGAAATAGGCGAAAAAGAATCGATACTTCAAACTCAATTGGACAAAACTTCAAAGATTGAATTTAATTACAAACAAAACGTTTTTACCATCGAATTTGCCACGCTCGACATGCGGGCTCCGGAGAAAATTCAATACGCTTATAAACTCGACGGCTTCGATCCCGATTGGAACAAAGTGCAAACCAAGCATTTTGCTACTTATACCGCGTTACCTCAGGGCACTTATACTTTTCGCGTAAAATCAACCGACAGCGAAGGTATTTGGCTTAATAATGAGCGTCAGGTTGAAGTGAAAATTCTACCTTCGTTCTGGCAATCCGGTTTTGCAAAGTTTTTGTATATCCTGTTGATTATCTTATTGTTTTTAACTACTCTGTATATTTTTATAACCATCTTCAAGTTGAAAAACAATGTGCTACTCGAAAAGCAAATGACCGATATGAAACTTCGTTTCTTTACCGACATTTCGCACGAATTGCGTACGCCTCTTACCTTGATTTCACTTCCGGTTGATAATATTCTTCAGGAGAATCTGGATCCATACATTAAAGAACAACTCACCGTTGTTCGCCGAAATTTAGACCGTGTTATGGGATTAATTAATCAGATTCTCGATTTCCGCAAGGTGCAAAACAATAAAATGCGGTTGACGGTTGAAGAAATTGATTTTGCTGATTTTACACGACTTTGCAGCAGTAACTTTTTAGAAGTTGCTCATTCTAAGAATATCGGGTTCCATTTAATCGACGAAACAAATCATGCTAAAATATGGGTTGATCCTGAAAGGTATGAGTCTATCATCTCCAATTTACTTTCCAACGCGTTTAAATTTACGCCAGCTGATAAAAATATTACGGTTAAAACAACCCTGAATCAAGATATGGCAGTGCTTTCGGTTATCGATGAAGGAATTGGAATCGCGCAGGGGAAAATTAATTTTATTTTCGATCGTTTTTTTAGTAGTTCCACGTTGCGCAATATCACTCAGAAAAGTACCGGTATCGGACTTGATTTGGTAAAGAAAATGGTCGATTTGCATCACGGAACTATTCATGTGGAAAGTCAGGTAGGTAAAGGATCCACGTTCGAAATAGGATTTAAACTCGGAACCGACCATTACAATGCTGATGTAGATTTGATTCTTTCGGATGAAACAAAGCCACTTTCTGATTTGAATGTGCTAGAACCCTCGTCAGATAACGAAAAAACAGAATATGTAAAAGTTTCTCCTTTGATTCTGGTTGTCGAAGACAACGATGAACTGCGTCATTTCTTAAAGAAAAGTCTGAAAAAGAATTATCGGGTGACGGAAGCTGAAAATGGGTTAGTCGGATGGAAGAAAGTGGAACATTTAATCCCCGATCTTATCATTGCTGACTTGATGATGCCCGAAATGGATGGTCTGGAATTGACTACAAAAATAAAATCTGATTCCCGCACTTCGCATATTCCGGTTATTCTGCTTACTGCTGTAACTGATATGGAAAGTAAATTGGCCGGAATGAAAGCCGGTGCCGACGATTATATTACCAAACCGTTCAGCTCTGAGTTTCTACATGCCCGAATTGAAAACCTGATGACTCAACGTCTTCAATTACAGCATTTTTATCGGTCGCAATATATAACATCAAAACCTGATTTTACGTTGCCACCATTGGAAGTCAAATCACCCGAAGAGCTGTTTATGCAAAATCTGATTAAGTTGATGAATGAAAATATCGAAAACTTCGATTTAAATATCGACTTACTGGCTTCAGAATTAAACATGAGTCGCACCGTTTTCTTCAACAAACTGAAGAGTTTAACTGGATTTTCGCCGGTTGAGTTTGTGCGCGAAGTCCGATTAGAAAGAGCCGCCGAATATATGCGCGAAACTCAACTTACTGTTTCGGAAATTTCGTATAGAGTGGGTATTGAAGATCCACGTTATTTTAGTCGCTGTTTTAAACAAAAATTTAGTACAACACCTTCCGAATACCGCGCACAACATGAAGTTTAACTAATTAGTTATCTATATTTTAATTCACCCCGTGTGATTTATATTGAAGTGGTTAATGGTTTAAAGTCACAATTTGCAAATAGGTGAATTGTGATTTTATGGTTAATTATGTATGTATCAATCGCAAATGATTTCATTTTTTATAGTCTGGTTGAAAAGACTGACAAATGGCGATTATATCAAAAATAAAGTCATTTTATTGAACAAAATCTTGTTTTTAAAGTTATAGATAGACTAATAAAAATGTATTAAAAACGAGTTAGAATAAAAGTATCCAAATGAAAACTGCAACACAAAATCTGGAAAACGATCACGACTATATCCTTCGATTGATAGATGTAATGGAAAAAATGATGACAAAATTCAACACAGATTTGACTCATATAGAGTTGGTTGTAAGTCTGATAATGAATTATGCCGACGGAATTCATCATTTTAAGGAAGAAAATTTGTTTTTCCCGCTTATGATAGAAAAAGGCTTTTCGAATCCGATTTCGGCGATGCTTCACGACCATGAAGAAGGCCGGAATTTTGTAAAGGGAATGAATGATGGCATTGAAAAATACAAACAGAGGAATGAATCCGCTTTACCCGAAATTTACCGGAACATGCAAGGTTATATCGATTTACTTCGGGCACATATCGGGAAAGAGAATAATGTTCTTTTCCGCATGGCTGACAGAGTACTTAGTGCCAACGAACAAGAACACATGCTTTTGAAATTTGCTGAGGCGGAAAGGACAAATTCTGGAGTCGGACAAATGCAACAATTTATCACCGAAATAGAAGGTTTGGAAGCAATATATAACGGTTAGAACAGGATCGAAATCAAAGACATTATTGTAGAGACGCGATTTATCGCGTCTCTACGTGTATAAAACCGGCAGTATCTAATTTTCCTGAATCAAAATTGGTTATCAATTTCACATTTTGCAATTGATAATAAATGGATTCTAACCCTTCAATTTCCAATTTGGTATAATTTAATAGCTATTCATCAGTAAATTATCCACATTTTAAGCAAATAAATCCACACTTAAAACGTTGTTTCCACCTTATATTTGCAGGGTCGAATGTTGTTCTTTTTGAAATGAAGAAAAAAATAAGAATTAATATTTATTCTATTTTCTAAATAGCAATAGTTCGGTAAAAAATAATTAGCATTTAAGTGGCGATAGTTCCGTATAAGAGTAGCTCTTTGACATTTTGGTTATTTTTGAGTAAGTATGGTTTAA
>JADGPS010000092.1 GCA_017882285.1 Paludibacter sp.
TAATTCTGTAGCCATATTGATTACAAATAGTTTATGGGGTTGGTTTTACTGTCTGAAATTTGGACTGCAAATGTAGGCATTTTTTTTGTAATTATCTCAAAAAAAATGTCTTTTGTGAACTGTTCACTTTCAAAATGTCCAATATCAGCTATCAAAATCCGATTTTCAGCCTCAAAAAATTCGTGATATTTAAAATCGCCTGAAATATATACATCAGCTTTAGCAGAAATGGCATCCGTTAGAAACGAACTTCCGGAACCACCACACAAAGCAACCCGTTTAATATTTTTGTTCAACAAGTTAGTATATCTAATTATTGGCATTTTGAATATCGATTTAATTTGATTTAAAAAAGTCATTTCATCTTCTTCAACTTCCAAATCTCCTACAACCCCTGCTCCTACTTGATTCCATGCATTTTTCAATGGGATAAAATCATAAGCAGGTTCTTCGTACGGATGAGAATTAAGCAAAGCATCTAATACTTTATATTTCAGATAATCAGGCAGAACAACTTCAATTTTAGACTCCGGCTCAGAATGCAATTCATCAATATTGCCCACAAATGGTTGAGCATTTTCGTTGGCACGGAAAGTGCCAACACCTTCGATATTAAAACTGCATTCATCATAATTCCCAATTTGTCCGGCACCAGCTTCGAACAAAGCCTCACGAACCCGGAACGAATGAAGTTTTGGAACATACGTGATTAATTTCAACAAAGCATTTTGTTTGGGTTGAAGAATTTGAATGTTTTTTAATCCAATTTTTTCAGCTATTTTTCCATTGACACCTTGCAAAACATTATCTAAATTGGTATGCGCTGCATAAATGGCAATATCGCTTTTAATGGCTATTGCTACACAACGCTGCACTTCATTTTGACCGGTAAGTCGTTTTAATCCATTGAAAATAAGGGGATGATGCGAAATAATCAGATTGCATTTTTTCTGAATAGCTTCTTCAATGACTTCTTCAGTAATGTCGATGCAAACCAGAACAGATGTAACCTCCATTTGTGAGTCACCAATAAGTAGTCCGGCATTGTCATAGCTTTCCTGCAACGCCAACGGAGCCACTTCTTCGATCAGTTCACAAATAGATTTGACTGTCATATAACTTTAATTTTAAATTGTTTAATTTCAAATTTTCAATTATTCCGGAACAGCTTCTTCCTTTATTTCTTCTGCTACAAATTGAGTAATTTGAGCATTAATCAGAATATTATACCATGACAGCAATTTACGGATATCGCTCGGATAAACCCGATCACGATCGTAATTAGGAAGAATTTCACCCAGATATTTGCGAAGTTTATCATTATCGGCTTTGGGATCGATAGAACAAAGTGCTCCATTTTCTTTCGTTTTTACACTTTCAAGTACTTTTGCAAGGGGTACGTCGGCTGTATCGGTAAAAATGGCAATATCGCCCAACGACACCACTTTATCTTTTGTATAAGCCGGAATGCGCTTACCATCCACTAAAGATTCAACGATCAACATGTTTTTGCCTTGCGATACTAATTTGAAAAGTCCGTGCCTACCGGTCATTGATAAAATTTCTTTCAACATAATTTATTCAATTCATAATTAAAAATTCACAATTCATAATTAAAACAAAAGTTTTATTCATGGTACATGAATCATATTTTTTTTCTAAATTTTTAGACAACAAATATACTATCAATTCTTCAATTTTACGAATGAATTATGAATTGACTAAGTTCTTTGAGCATTATTTTACCTTCATAAATGGCTTTTCCGGTAATTACAGCCGGAATTCCAGCTTCGTGCAAAAACTCAATGTCGCGAATTGAACTTACGCCTCCACTTGCAATAAGATACATATCGGGTTTCTCAGTGAGCATTTTTTTGTAAAGTTCAATAGCTGGACCTTGCAACATGCCGTCTTTGCTAATATCTGTGCAAATTACTTTACTAATTCCCAATTGCATATAATTTAGAATAAAAGGCATTAAGTCAAGTTCCGTAGTTTCCAACCAACCGCCTACAGCTATTTTTTCATCTTTCACATCTGCTCCGAGAATTATTTTTTCTCCTCCATAAGTAGAAATCCATGAAGAGAAGATATCAGGATTTTTAACAGCAATACTCCCACCAATGATCATGCTTGCACCGCATTCGAAGGCAATGCGTAAGTCTTCGTCCGATTTCAAACCTCCTCCAAAATCCACAATTAAATCGGTAGCAATTGTAATGCTTTCCAATACTTTGTGATTCACAATGTGATGAGCTTTTGCACCATCAAGGTCCACCAAATGTAACCGGCGGATACCTGCATCTTCAAACATTTTGGCAACTTCCAACGGGTTTTCGTTATAAATCGTTTTCTGAGCATAATCACCCTGAGAAAGTCGAACACATTTGCCATCAATCAGGTCGATGGCCGGTATAATTTCAATCACTTTAAATATGGTTATGAGTTACTGTAAATGTTGAACAAAAGTACTAAAAAAGAGATAAAAGAGCAAATCCTTGCAATCTGTTAATGTATAATGAGTATATTTGCAAAATAAAAAAACTAATATGGGATTAGACTTAACCGAGATGTTGAAAATAGTACCCGCTGCAGTTATCGGACTGACGGTTCACGAATTTTCGCATGCATTCACAGCCTACAAGCTCGGTGATAGCACGGCAAAAGATGAAGGAAGATTGACCCTTAACCCACTGAAACATATCGACTGGTTAGGTTTCTTCCTCATTGTTATAGCCGGATTCGGTTGGGCAAAACCCGTAAGCTTCAATCCAGCAAACCTGAGAAACAAACACCGCGACGAGATACTGATTTCCATAGCCGGACCTATCAGCAATTTCCTTATAGCTTTAGTTTTCTTTATTATAGCCCGACTTCTTTATTTTGTGGATTACTTCCATACCACAACATTTGGTTTGGAAATTATCAATCTCATAATGATTTGGGGAGTCATTAATTTTAGCTTATTTATCTTCAACCTCATACCCATACCTCCATTGGATGGCTCGCATTTATATCTTACTTTTTTAAAAGACATTAACCCTAAGTTGATGATGAATATGTACACTTACGGAACGCTGGTTTTGTTAGCCATTATTATTGTCGAAAATAAACTGAACATCAATATTCTACATATCTCCCAATTAGTCAACGGTATTAGCTCTTTTATTATTCAGTTGTTAGCATTCAATTAAATAATATCGTTAATTATTTATTCAAACTCCTTAATTGTCTTTTTAATTATTTCAACGCATTCGAACAATTGCTTTTCGGTGATAACTAACGGAGGAGCAAACCGAATGATATTGGTGTGAGTTGGCTTTGCCAATAAACCGTTTTCAATAAGTTTCAGGCAAATATCCCAGGCAAGATTCTTGTGTCCTTCGTTATTAATAACCAATGCATTCAATAATCCTTTGCCCCTTATAATCGAAGCAATATTTGAATTCTCACAAAATTTATCCATTTCATTCCTGAAAATCTTTCCCAAAGCGAAAGCATTTTCAGCCAGCTTTTCATCACGGATAACTTCCAACGCTGTTATAGCAACAGCAGCTGCAATAGGGTTTCCGCCAAAAGTAGAACCATGCTGTCCCGGACGAATCACGTCCATTATTTCTTTACTTGATAAAACAGCAGAAACAGGATAAACACCACCAGACAACGCTTTTCCCAAAATCAGAATATCGGGATGAACATCCTCGTAATCGCATGCCAGCAATTTACCGGTGCGGGCAATCCCGGTTTGAACTTCATCGGCAATAAATAACACATTGTACTGACTACAAAGATTATAGCATTTCTTCAGATAACCGTCGTCAGGAACATACGCTCCCGCTTCACCCTGAATAGGTTCGACCATAAAACCGGCAATATGTTGATTTTCATTCATAACTTTTTCAAGTGCATCAGCATCGTTATATGGAATTACGATAAATCCCGGAGTGTATGGTCCGTAGTGGTTGTAAGCTTCAGGGTCGACCGAAAAAGAAACAATGGTTGTGGTTCGACCGTGAAAATTATTTTCACAAACTACGATTTGTGCAGAATTTTCAGGCAATCCTTTCTTTTTGTACGCCCATTTACGGCAAAGTTTGATGGCAGTTTCCACCGCTTCTGCACCGGTATTCATAGGCAGTACCTTCTCATAACCAAAGTATTGAGTTACAAATTCTTCGTACTGCCCAAGCTGACTGTTGTAAAAAGCACGCGAAGTCAATGTCAGTTTTTTTGCTTGCTCTATTAGTGTATTAATTATTCTTGGATGACAATGACCTTGATTAACAGCTGAGTATGCCGACAAAAAATCGAAATACTTCTTTCCGTCAACATCCCAAACAAATACACCTTCGCCCCGATCAAGCACTATCGGAAGCGGATGATAGTTATGTGCGCCATATTTGTTTTCAAGCTCCATTAGTTCGTGAGCGGTGAGTTTTGAGTCTTTCATATTCATTGTTTTTGTTCAACCCCTTCAGGGTTGTAGTGTTATTGGTTGTGCTCATCCCCCGGTTACACTGGGGGTTATTCACATTTTGTCCCGCCGGGACAAATAATTATTCGATTATTAAATGCTACAGTAGCTCATTATTATATTGGCACATTAATTCATTGGCACATTAGCACATTAAAATACCTCCGCCATCATGCAGCGAACGCTTCCGCCTCCTGTTTTTTCAATGGTTGGAATTGGAATAACAATCAGTTCGTTGTATGACTTCAAGCGTTCGATTTGATGATCATTTAATGAATCAAAAGCTGTTTGTGACATGACCAGAAGCCGTTTGCCATCGGTATTCTCTACTTGTAACATATTGCCCGCAAAATTATGCATTTGATGCCTGGAAATCGGAATAATTTCCTTTCCGGATTGCTCCAACTGGTCATACATCCTGATAAGTTCTTCGTCATTATCGATTGCATTTGTACAAATAAGCGCATATTTATCGGCCACACACATCATTACATTGGTGTGGTAAATGGGCAACAGCTTGCCTTCGACCGATTGATTGGCATGGAAATAAACGGGTTTGAAGCCAAAAACAGAACAGAATTGCAGAAACACCGTCTTATCGGTTCGTTCCGACAATGCAGCATAGGCTATTTTATTCTCCCGATCGAAAACCATGCTTCCGGTTCCTTCCAGATAGAGTTCTTTTTCTTCCCAAAAAGTAAAATCATCTACATTATTTACCGGCGAACCATGCGTGGAAACATATTCAATAATATCCTTTCTTCGCTCCGGTCGCCTGTTTGGCGCGAACATAGGATACAAAACCACTTGCCCGCCTTCATGAAACGAAATCCAGTTATTCGGAAATATGGAATCGGGCGTATGGGGTTGCTCCGTGTCTTTAACAACCAATACATTAACACCATTCGCTCGCAGCGTTTCAACCATTCCGTTGAATTCGGCAAGCGCAAGTTGTTGTATGTCAGTTTCAGGATGAAAATCCTTTTGTTGAAAATAATTATTTTCAGCAGTTTGGTCGTTGAAACCGAATGCGACCGGCTCAATCATCAAAATGGTAGACCCCCAACCCCCTAAAGGGGGCTTTTGAGGTGCAATATTCAAGGAATTCATCTTTGTTATATATTGATATTCAAATACTAAACTAACTCAGCTCCCCCTTTAGGGGGTTGGGGGGCAGTTCTCCCTCACTAATGGCAACGTAGAACATCGCAACAATCCACCCATTTTTGAAATTTCAAAATATGGAACGCGTTCTACTGTTATACCCCAACCGTTTTCAAGATGCTCATTCAAACGAATGAAACGCTGTTCGGAAACAACAACTGTGGGAGAAATGGAAAACACGTTGGCGTTCATAAAATACATTTCTTCCTGCGTGATTTCGAAAACGTTCTGACATCCAAACATTTCCACCAAGGTATGATAATCTTTTTCGTTTGAAAAACCGTCTTTATAAATTATCGCTTTGTCGTTACCCACGGGCATAAATGTGCAATCTAAATGCAACACGCCCCGTCGCGGATCGGTATCGTGTTTTTTCAATTCTATGGGAACGAATGTTTTTTCTGGAATAATTTCTTTCAGAAAGTTGAAAGCATATAAATTAGTGCGGGCGGTTTTCAGTTGCGGATAATCGGATCCGGTATAGAGTCCCACAAAAACTGTATCGTTAAACAGCACGACATCACCGCCTTCGACATGGGCTTTTTCGGGGAGATTATAGATTTTGTTGTATGCAATCTGATCATAAATCACTTCGTACGCCTCTTTTTCATCCTCTCTATCAGGAATAATGTTTGAATTGATAATTTTATCGTCTATCACAAAAGCCACGTCGCGTGCAAAAACCTGATTGCAATTTTCCAGTGTCCACGGACGAAAAACCTGCACATCGTATTTCAACAACACTTTCTCGAAAGCACTCATTTCTTTGTATATAGTTTCTTCGGTGGGATACACGCCTGTCAAAACCGATTCATAAGATTTTGCATCAAATGTTTTGTCAAGCGATGGTAAATTTCCTATTGAGCCGGGTTGCCCCAAAACAACGGCTTTCAGCGTGGAAGTTTCGTTTTTTACGTTCAGATGCATAGTCAGGAGTTTTGACAAAGATACAACTTCAAAGCCGATTAGAAAACGGAAACAAGCAAAAAATGTTCAATTATCGCATAAATATTTATTTTGTATATTTTTAATTTATGAACAATAATTAAAAAATAATGCATACATTTACACACTTATCAATTTCACTTCCAAATTGCCTTTCATTATTTCCGTAAATTCCCTGTTTTTTAGTTTGTAATCCCTTTGTTATAACCGAATCTGTATGACTTTGATACTACGAAATAATATGCCTTTCTTTGGTTTGACTAACAACATGTTGTTGGTCGAATCTGTTTATTTACTAGAGAGAGAATATCATGTAAGTGCTTATTATTACAGCTGCAGTATTGCATCGGTACAATTTAAAATCTATTCATCTGCCTTTAAAAGGAATAATCCATTCCTTTTAAGGGCAGATGTTTTTTTTATAGTCATTACCGGTGGTTTCAAAACTAAATACAGCAAGCTTGTATCGTCCTGAAATTTGTTTACAGTTATTGTTTAATAATCCTGTTATATCTTTACATTTAAATTTTATCTTTGTGCTATCATATTCAAGCGGAGTTAGGTTCTGCTGAGGAGCAACCTAACAAGGAATAAATATGAAATGTTCCCAATTTGAAACAAAGAATATGATGAACTACCAGTCCAAAACTAAAGAAGAACTTATAAAAGAGTTACAGGAATTACTGCAAGAGAATAATTCCTTAAAGGCATTATACGATAAAGACATCACCGGCCGCAAGCAGGCGAAACAAGAGTTAATCATTGCTGACAAAGAACTTGTCTTTCAAAAAGAAGAGAAGAAGAAACGGGCAGCAGAGTTAATCATTGCTGACAAAGAACTTGCCTTTCAGAACGAAGAGAAAGAAAAACGTGCTGCTGAATTAATCATTGCTGACAAAGAGCTTGCCTTTCAGAACGAAGAGAAAGGAAAACGGGCAGCAGAATTAATCATTGCTGGCAAAGAACTTGCCTTTCAGAACAAAGAGAAAGGAAAACGTGCTGCTGAATTAATCATTGCTGACAAGGAGCTTACCTTTCAAAGCAAAGAGAAAGAAAATAGGGCTGCAGAGTTAATCCTTGCTAACAAAGAACTTGCCTTTCAAAACAAGGAGAAAGAAAAACGGGCGGCAGAACTAATCATTGCAAATAAAGAACTTACTTTTCAAAACAAGGAGAAAGAAAAACGTGCAGCTGAGTTAGTTATTGCAAATAAAGAACTTACTTTTCAAAACAGGGAAAAAGAAAAGCGGGCAGATGAGTTAATCCTTGCCAACAAAGAACTTGCCTTTCAAAACAAGGAGAAAGAAAAACGTGCAGCTGAGTTAGTTGTTGCAAATAAAGAACTTACTTTTCAAAACAAGGAGAAAGAAAATAGGGCTGCAGAGTTAATCCTTGCTAACAAAGAACTTGCCTTTCAAAACAAGGAGAAAGAAAAACGGGCAGCTGAGTTAGTTATTGCAAATAAAGAGCTTACTTTTCAAAACAGGGAAAAAGAAAAGCGGGCAGATGAGTTAATCCTTGCCAACAAGGAACTTGCTTTTCAAAACAAAGAGAAAGAAAAACGGGCTGCTGAATTAATCACAGCCAACAAAGAACTTGTCTTTCAAAACAAAGAGAAAGAAAAACGGGCAGCAGAGTTAATCGTTGCTAACAAGGAAATGGAGGCGTTTTCATATTCGGTCTCTCATGATTTAAGCGCTCCGTTGCGACACATAAACGGGTACGCTGAATTGCTTTTAAGCCGCTTTTACGATTTCCTTCCTGACAAAGCAAGGCATTACTTAAATAACATAGCCGATTCGGCCAGCCAGATGGCTACGCTAATTGACGATTTGCTGCAATTTTCACGTACCGGCCTACAGGAAATGCGACTTGCCGACCTGGACATGAATATCATTGTTCAGGAAGTTTTAGCGCCGATAAAACAGGATAACCGCGAACGAAATATCGAATGGCGCATTGTCACATTGCCTCATGTTTATGGCGACCATGCCATGCTGCGTTTGGTTTGGACGAACCTGTTAAGCAATGCGGTTAAGTTTACCCGTACCCGGGAAAAAACCATTATTGAGATAAACGTTATCGATGAAAATGATGCATTTATTTTTTCTATTCGCGACAATGGCGTGGGTTTCGATATGCAATATGATCAAAAATTATTTGGCGTTTTCCAACGTTTACACACTAACGATGAATTTGAAGGAACAGGCATTGGACTTGCCAATGTCCACCGTATTATTTTAAAGCACGGAGGGCACATCTGGGCCGAAGCCGAACCAGACAAAGGGGCAACATTTAATTTTTTATTACCTAAAAATAAGGAGGATTAATCATGGTTGAATTAAGAACAATTCTGTTGGCAGAAGACAATCTGAAAGATGTAGAATTAACTCTTGAAGCGATGGCAGAAAATAACCTGGCCAATCAGGTTGTTGTGGTAAAAGACGGTGTAGAGGCATTGGAATATCTTCGCCGCAAAGGAAAGTATAAGCTTCGCAAAGCAGGCAACCCCTGTGTGATTTTACTCGATATTAAAATGCCCCGTATGGATGGCGTTGAGGTACTTCGCAATATTCGAAGTGACGCTGCATTAAAAATAATTCCGGTGGTTATTCTTACTTCTTCGCGCGAGAAAAAAGATTTAACCGACACCTACGAATTGGGAGTGAATGCCTACGTGGTAAAACCAATCAGTTTCCTGCGGTTTATTGAAGCCGTGAAACATACAGGTGCTTTTTGGGCAGTTATAAACGAATTACCAACTGATGGAGGATTGTAATATGAAAAAAATGGAGAAATCGAAAGTCTTACTAAATGTTTTGTGTCTTGAAGATGAATTGAAAGACGCCGAACTTTTAAATGAAATGCTTGTAGATGCAGGCTATCTGGTTAGCATGGACATTGCTGCAGAAGAAAAAGAGTATCTCTCTTTCTTAAAGGCCAGGAACTATGACATTATACTTGCCGATTACACATTGCCCGGATTCGATGTCCACACTGCACTCAAATTGGCGCTGGAGCTGCAACCCGAAGTCCCTTTTATTTGTGCATCAGGTACAATTAGCGAAGATAAGGCTGTTGAATTGCTTAAACTGGGAGCTACCGATTATGTGTTTAAAGATAAGCTGGGTCGGCTTGCCTTTGCAGTCCGGCAGGCTTTGGAAGGGGTAGCGAATCAAAAAGAGTTGAAGAAAGCGGAGGAAACGTTGAAAGAGTCGGAAGAAAAGTACCGTGTGCTGTTTGAGGGAAGTACACTTGGCATCTTAGCCACCGACGTTGAAACTCATCGGCTTTTATATTCTAATCCAGCCATCTGCAGGATATTCGGATATTTAGATGAAGAGTTCCTACGGTTGACCATACCAGATCTTCACCCAAAAGACTCAATGGATTTAGTGATATCCGAGTTTGAGTCTCAGATGCGAGGGGAGAAGGTGATATCTTTCGCTCTTCCGTGTCTGCGAAAAGACGGCACGGTTTTCTATGCTGACATTTCTGGTACTTCCACCATCATCAATGGACGAAAATGCAGCGTGGGTTTTTTCGTGGATGTGACTACGCGCAAACAGGCGGAAGATGCAGTACGCCAAAGCAGGAAAGAACTGGACAGTCTGTTCGAGGCCTCGCCGGAGATGATAAGTTTCATTGGGTTCGACGGCTATTTCAAACGATTGAATCCGGCATGGGTGAAGATGCTCGGATATCCGATGGATAAGTTGCTGTCCTTACCTTTTATTGAGTTCGTCCACCCCGATGATCGCGAGGCTACCAACGCCGAGGCTGCAAAGCTCGCCGAGGGGCAGAGGACAATCCGGTTCGAAAACAGGTATCGTTGCAATGACGGTTCATACCGATGGCTGGCATGGTCGATCATTCCTGAAACGAAGGAAAAACTGCTCTATGCAGTCGCCCGGGACATCACCGAACGCAAGCAGGCGGAACGAAAGTTAATCCTTGTTAACAAAGAACTTGCCTATCAAAATAGTGAGAAAGAGAAACGTGCAGATGAGTTAATCGTTGCTAATAAAGAACTTGCCTATCAAAACGAAGAGAAAGA
>JADGPS010000132.1 GCA_017882285.1 Paludibacter sp.
TTACTTATAATCTTCCCAATTTATTCCCAACATAGTGCCGGTTTTCATAAAATGATTATGCATCCCGAAACAAGCATGTAAATTAGTTGGTGTATGACAATTAGGACCCGATAAAGCCAGATAATCCTGAAGAGTTTGTTTGTATTCGGGTGCAACACAATGTTGGATAATTTCTTCGGCACGTTGAATGGGTGATTTCCCTCGTAAATCCGCTACACCATTTTCGGTAATAAGAATGTTTACCGAGTGTTCGTTTTGATCCACATGAGTAACCATAGGAACAATGCAACTGATATTTCCTTTTTTAACAGTCGAAGGTGTGGTAAATATCGAAATGTAAGCACTACGCGTAAAGTCGGCAGAACCGCCAATTCCATTCATCATTTTTGAACCCATAACGTGCGTACTGTTTACATTACCAAAAATATCAGCTTCAAGTGCTGTATTAATGGTAATCAAACCCAAACGACGCGCCAATTCAGGACTGTTCGACATTTCTTGCGGACGAAGCACAATTTTATCGCGGAAGAATTCAAGATCTTCATAGAGTTTTTTCAATACAGGTGTTGTAATGGTCAACGAACATCCGCTCGCAAATCTGATTTTACCATTACGAAGCAAATCAATTACCGAATCCTGAATTACTTCGGTGTACATTTCAAAAATCGGAATATCTGGGTTTGTTCCCAATGAAGCCATCACAGCATTCGCAATATTTCCTACCCCCGACTGAATTGGTAAGAACTCTTTCGGAATACGGCCTGATTTGATTTCATTCGCGAGAAAATTAGCCACATTCTGACCGATTTTATCTGTAACGTCATCGGTAGGAGTAAAACCACCTACTTCGTCGTCGCGGTAAGTTTCAACTACGCAAAGAATTTTAGATGGATCAACTTTTACAACCGGAATTCCCATTCTGTCTGACGGTTTCAACAAAGTCATTGGTAAACGATAAGGTGGATCTGCCGGTTCGAAAATATCATGGAAACCGCGTAATTCTTTTGGATGTTTATGGTTCCATTCCACAATGATATAATCGGCAAGATGAGCGAGGGTAGGAGAAATTCCTACTCCTGTGGTCAACACCAATTCTCCATCTTCGGTCAGATCACATACTTCAATAACCGCAAATTTTGGTTTTGGCATGAACCCGAAACGTAAATGAGGGGCAATCGATGACAAATGCATATCGAAATAAGGAGCACGTTCAGCATTTAATGCATAGCGCAAATCTTTATTTGATTGATATGGCGTGCGAAACAAAATAGCATTCGCACGAGCCAACGCCCCGTCCAACGAATCACCGGTAGAAGCGCCTGTGTACATTCCGATTTTAAATTCTTTGCCTTCGGCATGAAAAGCTTCAGCACGTTTCGCAATAGCAGTAGGAACTTCTTTTGGACATCCCGCGGGAGTAAATCCACTAAAACCTACAATATCGCCATTATTTACATAACTTGCTGCCTCTTCGGCTGATACAAATTTATACGTTTGTTGCATGATTAAATTATTTTACAATTGTTTATTTGCATTAAAATAAACAACTTAGATTGATTGTTGTGAAGTAGAGAACTGATAGCAGACTGCATCTTGATTTCACTGCAAAATTACCAAATAATTTTTGAATGTTTGTTGAAAAAACCGACTTATTAAAGAAATATTTCAGTAATAATCCTGGGTTTATAAATTATAAAATAAACAGTTCTTTTTATATAAAACAGTCATTGAAACAAACTAAAATGTATGAATCTTAAAGTAATTCTTCAAAAGAATGAAAACTGTCGGGAATAATCATAAGATTGAATTATCAATATTCTCAAAAAATCAGGGCTATACAGCATTATTCCAAAAAAAATGTGGATATTTGCACAAAGCTAAAGTGATAGAAATATTCAATATAACATAAAAATAAATCGCTTATGAATGCAAATGATATTCGCCAATTAGAGCCAAAAGCGCTCTGGCAAAATTTTTATGACCTCACTCAGGTTCCTCGTCCAACGCATAAAAAAGAACAAATCGGTGCTTTTCTCGAAAACTTTGGTAAATCAATTGGTTTAGAAACGCTTCGCGACGAAATTGGAAATGTGTTGGTTTGCAAACCGGCAACTCCCGGAATGGAAAACCGCAAAACCGTTGTTTTGCAGGCTCACATGGATATGGTTCCGCAAAAAAACAGCCATGTTTCTCATAATTTCGAAACCGATCCGATTGATGCCTATATTGACGGTGAATGGGTAACAGCGCGCGATACAACGCTCGGTGCCGATAATGGAATTGGTCTGGCTGCTGCCATGTCCATTCTTCAATCTTCCGGAATTCCGCATCCGGCCATCGAAATGTTTGTGACAGTAGACGAAGAAACAGGTATGTTTGGAGCTTTCGGACTTCAACCCAACTTTTTGAAAGGAGATATTTTGATCAATATGGATTCTGAAGATGAAGGTGAGCTTTATGTGGGTTGTGCAGGTGGAATTGATGGAGATATTTCGTTTCGTTATAAAGAAGAGAAAATTCCTGAAGGCGATGTAGCATTAAAAGTTTCCCTGACGGGTCTTAAAGGTGGTCACTCCGGTGTTGATATTCATCTGCAACGTGCTAATGCCAACAAACTCATGTTCCGCTTTCTGAAAGAAGCAGTGGCTGAATTGGAAGTTCGTTTGGCTTCAATAGATGGCGGCAGTTTACGCAATGCCATTCCACGTGAAGCATTTGCGGTTATTACTGTTCCTGTTGATGGTGTGGACGATATTATTGATTTCATTCAGGAATGCGAAGATCTGTTTATTGAAGAATATAAAGGCGTTGAAGATAAAATTTCATTCACCGTTGAACAGGTTGAATTACCTTCCGGACTTATTCCCGAAGAAGTTCAGGACGATTTGATAAATGGCGTTACAGCTTGTCCGAATGGTGTTTCTCGCTTTATTCCAGAATTACCAACTGTAGTAGAAACTTCGAATAATTTAGCGATAATTAAATCTAATGGCGAGTCGATTATTGTTCGTTGTCTGGTCCGCAGTTCAGTGGAATCGCGCAAAGATGAATTGGCCTCGATGGTTCAAAGTGTGTTTGCATTAGCCGGAGCAAAAGTTGAATTGGTAGGAGGTTATCCCGGTTGGAAACCAAATCTGGATTCTCCGATTCTGAAACTGATGACCAACGTGTACGAAGATAAATTCGGTAAAACCCCGAAAGTAATGATTATCCATGCCGGTCTGGAATGTGGAATTTTGGGAACACATTATCCAAAAATGGATATGATTTCG
>JADGPS010000045.1 GCA_017882285.1 Paludibacter sp.
ATCTTTTACATTAAAAAATAGCGGAAAAGCAGATGGTGCAGAAGCAGTTCAAGTTTATGCTTCGCAATCAAAAGCGTCGGTTATGCGTCCGGCAAAAGAGTTGAAAGCATTCAAAAAAGTATTCCTGAAAGCCGGCGAAACACAAACAGTGGAATTGGAAGTAAAGGTAAAAGATCTGGCATTCTATAACGAACAAACACAAGGCTGGACAGTAGAAAAAGGAGAGTTTATCATGCGAAATGCAGCTTCTTCATCCGATCTGAAAAGCAGTGTAATTTTACAAGTTTATTAATAGTCGAGATTTGACAGGTAACAATAAGGACCGTTCTCGAAGAAAATTTGAGTGCGGTCTTTATTTCAATTATTGGATTTTTATTCATATTACAGATAACGAGTTGTCTCCAAGTTGTGAATATAACTGATTGATAAAATAAAAAGTTCGATTCAGACTAACTACTCCAAGCAAAGAGTTTGCATGCAATTCAATGCATGTTTTTTGTTAAGAAATTTATGTTGTTGTGTAAGTTTATTCATTTTTTGGTACTATATTTGCCTTCTGTTTACAAGAAAATCAATAATACCACTCTAATATGAAGAAAAATATTTTGTTTCTCGTTTTCATGGCTGCAATTTTAAGCACTTCATTATTTGCACAACAATCGTACATACCCATTGCCCAACGATGGGAAACAGTAAATGAATTTGCTGCAAAACAATTGCCAGAATCCGCTCTGAAAGAGGTAGAAATTATTCTTTTACAGGCACAGAAGGAGAAAAATTCCGCCGAAATAATTAAAGCATTAGTGTGCAAAATGCGCTTCATGCTGGAAAAAAATCCCAATGAAGCACCGGCATTAATCAAGAATTTTGAAGCTTTCACCGAAAAAAGTACCGATCCTGCTGAATGCGCTTTACTGCACTCAATGACCGCTGAATTGTATGCTCAATATTACAAGAAAGATCAGTGGACAATAAATAACCGCACTGAACTGAAAGGTTTTGTGCCCGAAGATATGAAGGAATGGACAAAGAATATTTATTTCGATAAAATAACTAAACATTTGGCTGCTTCGCTCGAAAATCCTGCCGATTTGCAACAAACCAATGCGATGAAATTTAAAGAATTACTCAATGAAGGTTCCGATAGCCGGACCATGCAACCCACACTATTTGATTTTTTGGCGTATCGAAGGATTCAGTTATTGCAGCAAATAGATCAAACCACTTCAGTGAAAAATACACTGACCAATGTTGATTTATTTGATCTCTCTCAATTCCCAACTCTAAAACCGGATACTGTTTTTCAAAACTCCATCGAAAACCCGATTATCGAAACTTATCAGCAATTGATTACTTTCCGCTTGAAGGAGAAAGGCGTTTGGGCAATAATTTATGCCGATTTACATTATTTGAGGTACCTGAAACAACATACCGAACTGGAAAATGCCGATTCCTTGTATTTGTCGGCTTTAAACCGCCTGAAAAAACAATACAACGACAACGAGGCTGTGGTGGAAGTGATGGGCGAATTGGCAAATTATTATACGAAAAATTCCACGAAAAACACGTCGTATAAAAAAATGGCTTATGCTATTTGTACCGACGGAATCAATCGTTTTCCCGGCTACAACCGGATTGGACTATTAGAGAATATACTGCAAAAAATCACTCAAAAAACCTTATCAATCAGCAATAACCAGGTTGTAAAACCGGAGTCGGATCTAAAGATTAATATAACTTCGGCAAATATTGATTCAGTGAAATTAAGCGTTTATAAGGTAAATGCCACTGCCGTTGATTATTATATATATAGACAAAGCAATCGCAGTAATAAAAATGGATATCCGGTTCGTACATTAATTGAAACCCGTAAGATTGAATTGAATAAAGATTCGGATTTTGAAAATTCAAAAACGGAATTGATCCTAAAAACGCTCGATTACGGGATTTATGAATTCAGTTTGGGAAAAACAGACAACAAAGGAGAAACGGAATGGGTGTTGGGACATTTTACTGTAACCGATTTGGGGTATATTACCCGTGCCAACAGGCCGGATGCGATGAACGTATACGTGTTGGACAGAAATACCGGAAAGCCACAGCCAGAAATAAATATAACAAAATATATCAGTAAATGGATATCGGGCAGTGGATATGAATTGCAAGACGCTTTGCTGAAAATGACTGATAAAAAGGGTTTAGCTGAATTTTCAAACGAAAACAATTCCAACAATGTTTTTTTCTTTGAGAAAGGGAATGATAAATATTTTTCATCCGCTTCAAACACTTTCTATTATGAGCAAAATACGGTTGAAAATAAAGATGCAAAACTCACTTTGTTTACTGACCGATCGCTCTATCGTCCAGGTCAAACGGTTTATTTCAAGGGAATTGCATATTATTCCAATGAAACCAAACAGGAAACTGCCGGTTCCGGAACCGGGTTTGAAGTGGCTTTACTTGATGCAAACGGACAACAGGTTTCAGTGAAAAAATTTAAAACCAATGAATTCGGTTCTTTTGCCGGAGAATTTGTTTTGCCCGAAGGCAGCCTCAATGGGCAGTTTTTACTGAAATCCGGCAATTATTATCAATATTTTTGGGTGGAAGAATATAAGCGTCCAACTTTTGAAGTGAAGATGGAAAAACCGAAAGTCGAAATCAGTTTCAATGAAAAAGTAACATTGACCGGAACCGTAAAAGGGTATGCCGGTTATACGATTGGCGATGCGACAATTAAATATAGGGTGGTTCGAAGTACACACCGGTATTGCTGGTGGTTCCGTGAGCCGGACAAACAAGTTGCCAATGGTAAGACCAATTCCAACGCTAACGGAACTTTTGAAGTTTCATTTGTGCCGGTAAAAACAATCAATAATCAGAAAAATATTTACAACGATCAGTTTTATACGTATACCATTTATGCCGATGCAACAGATCCGAAAGGTGAAACCCAAAAAGGCGAACAAATAATTTCGGTGGGTGACAAATCTTTGTTTATTTTAACTGATTTAGCTCAAAAAGTTGATAAAAAGAAACCGATGAATGTTCAAATCAGTACTGAAACGGTGAATGGCGAAAAGCTGAATTCTATCCTGAAATACAATCTATATAAATTGAGTTCAACCGATATTTATGCTGAAAAGTTAGATAATCAGACAGTCATTCCGGAATCAGAGAAAGTATTGTCAGGCAATTTTGATACAAACGACAAGAAACTCAATCTGGAAGTGAGCAATTTGATTTCAGGACGGTATAAATTGGTGTTAACTACTCCCGATGCACATGGAAATGAGGTAAAATCTGAAAAAACGTTTGTGCTTTACAGTACTGACGATAAACGTCCACCGGTTAAAAGTTACGTGTGGTTATTGACTCCAAAAACAGACTGTGAAATTGGAGAAAAAGCCCAAATTCAGTTTGGTACTTCAACGAAAAATACGTTCGTTTTATACGAAATTATGCAGGGAAATACAGTGTTGGAAAGCCACTGGATATCTTTTTCCGATGAAATAAAGACTTTTGATATTCTGTTTAAAAAGAATTATGGAGCAGGTGTAACGGCAGTGTTCACTTTTATGAAAGATGAACAGTTATTTACCCGACAAATTCAGGTGAAACGCAAAACTCAGATAAAGAAATTAACTCCGACTCTGAGTGTATTTAGAAATAAATTGCTTCCGGGTGAAAAAGCCGAATGGACGATTTCTGTTCCGGAAAGTGTCGCCAATAAAAAACAAGCTGAATTAATGGTGGATATGTACGATGCTTCGCTGGATAATTTGCGTCCACATAGTTGGTATTTTAATCCGGCGTATAAAGAATCGGTTCTATACACTCCAACTTGGGTGGGTAATGGATTTAATACAACTTCTGACAATGCCTATATTAATATTAAACTTGCAAATATTGTAGAATTTAGGTTCAATCAATTGAATTGGTTTGGATTGAATCTGGGATATCGGAATGTAAGGATTAGAGGTATGGCAAGCAGGGTAGATGGTATTTCCATTGCCGATGTGAAAATGGCGGTTACACGGGAAGAAAGTCCTGTTCTGAATGAAGTTGTAGTGGTAGGTTATGGAACTCAGAAAAAATCAGATTTGACAGGGGCAATTAGTATTTCGGATGTACACCAAGGTGAAAATGTGAATGAAAATAAAGAAATTTCCCAGCCTCAAGTTCCCGTTCAAATCCGCACCAATTTTAATGAAACAGCGTTTTTCTATCCGCAGTTACGAACTGATTCTGCTGGTAATGTGAAGTTTACATTCACTGCTCCCGAAAGTTTGACACGATGGAATGTAAAGATGTTGGCTCATACAAAGGATTTATACTTTGGACAAGGTGCTGAGCAAATTGTTACGCAAAAGGATTTGATGGTGCAAATGAACTTGCCTCGTTTTGTTCGTAGGTCGGATAAACTGGTATTGAGTGCAAACGTGGTGAATCTGACGGATAAAGCACAAACATCCACTGTTCAGTTTGAAATGATTGATCCGGCAACTGAAAAGTCGATTTTGTTGAAAGATGCTGCACCGAAAACCTTGTTGCTGGCTGCTAACGAAACGAAAGCGGTGGAGTGGGAGGTAACTGAATTTTCGCCTTACGAATTGGTCACTTGCAAAGTGGTGGCACGTGCCGGAAATTTCAGCGATGGGGAACAAAAATATCTGCCGGTACTGCCCGATAAAATATTGGTCACTGAAAGTCTGCCATTGACCATTCGTGGTAATCAAACCCGCACTTTCAATTTTGAAAATTTAGTGAAAAATGGTTCAAAAGTCGATACCAAGAATCTGTCGGTAGAATTTTCGTCGAATCCGGCGTGGTATGCGGTACAAGCTTTGCCAATCCTTTCGACACCCGAAAATGATAATGCATTGGATTATTTTACTGCTTATTATGCTAATTCGCTGGCTGCGTTTATTGCCAATTCCAATCCGAAAATTGCAGCTACTTTCGATCGTTGGAAAAAAGCGGGTGGTAGTCGTGAAGCTTTGTTGTCGAATTTGGAGAAAAACAAAGAACTGAAAAATATGTTGCTCGATGAAACGCCGTGGGTAATGGCAGCCAAAGACGAAACGGAGCAAAAGCGGCAAATTGCCTTGTTGTTTGACCTGAATATGCAGAAAAATCAAGTACAACAATATCTTGATAAACTGATTTCGTTGCAATTGCCTTCCGGCGGTTTCACCTGGTTTAAAGGTATGACTGAAAGTCGTTATATTACACAGGAAATAATGCTAAATCTTGGGCGATTAAATAGAATGACAGGAAAGTCGGTAGTCGGTAGTCAGCAGTCGGTAGTTCAATCGGCTCTTCATTATTTGGATTTGGAAATTGCGCGTGATTTCGAAAATTTGAAAAAGTACAACAAGAATTACGGGAAAGAAATGTCGATTGACAATATGCAATTGTTCTATTTGCATTTACGGTCGGAATATCCAAATATTCCAATTGATAAATCAGCACTCGAAGCGGTGAAATTTTATACTTCACAGTCCGAAAAATACTGGACGAACCTGACGCTTTATGGAAAAGCAATGATGGCAGTCGTTGCAAACCGGAACGGGAAAACTCAAATTGCCAGTGAAATTTTAAAATCGTTGAAAGAAAATGCTTTGAAAACTGATGAGTTTGGCATGTATTGGGCAAAAAATACGTCCGGATATTTCTGGAACGAACGTCCGATTGCCGTTCAAGCTGCCATTATCGAAGCATTTGCCGAAGTGTCTAAATCTAAATCGGATATTGATGAAATGAAAATCTGGTTGCTCAAACAAAAACAAACACAACGCTGGGATTCGCCTATGGCAACGGTGAATGCCATTTATGCCTTACTAAATCAGGGCAGCGATTGGTTGGCAAATGATGGTTCGGTAAAAATAAAAGTTGGAAATACAACTTTGCAACCGGCAAGTACTGAAGCGGGAACGGGTTATTTCAAAGAAACGATTCCAACATCTGATGTTCGTCCGGAAATGGGAAAAGTAACTGTAAGTAAAACTGATGCTGGAATTGGTTGGGGAGCGATGTATTGGCAATATTTCCAGGACTTGGATAAAGTAACAGGACAAAGCGGCTCGTTGAAAATTACGAAAAAACTCTTTGTTGAAAAAATGACTGTAACCGGAAAAACCATGTTGCCCATCGAACAAACCAAATTGGCGAAAGGTGATAAAGTCATAACGCGATTAGTAATTACTACTGACCGCAATCTGGAATTTGTGGCATTGAAAGATTTACGGGCTTCGTGTTTCGAACCCGTGAATCAACTTTCGGGTTGTGAATGGAAAGAAGGAGTTGGTTATTACCAAACCACCAAAGATGCTTCCACACAATTCTTTTTCAGTTATTTACCAAAAGGAACGTATGTGTTTGAATATGAACTTTGGGCAAATGCGGCTGGAGAATATACGAGCGGTATTGCTTCAATTCAGTGTCAATATGCGCCTGAATATGTAAGCCATTCGGGAGGAGAAAGTATTGTAGTTAATCAACTTATTAAAAAATCAACCAGTAATCAATGACAGAAATAGGTTATCTTCTTCTTGGCATAGCGGCAGGAATTTTATCCGGCTTATTCGGTATTGGTGGAGGAATTGTGATGGTTCCTTCTCTTATTGTTCTTTTCGGGATGGGTATACTCGATGCGAATGCTACTTCGTTGGCTGCCATGCTGTTGCCAGTTGGAATCTTGGGCGTGATTGCCTATTACAAAGCCGGACTGATTAATATCAGGGAGTCTTTGTGGATTGCGTTGGGATTGTTCTTGGGTTCGTTCGTTGGCGGTGAATTTGCGGTGAATATCAGCGAAAACTTGTTGGCAAAGTTGTATGCCACTATTCTGTTATACATCGCGGTAAGTTATTTCGATATTTTTTCTTATTTTCGTAATAAGAAAACCCCTGATCCCGTTCAGCAGCCAGTTATTCATAAAGCTTTTTGGACGTATATTCTGGTAGGAATTGGTGCCGGAATATTTGCGGGCTTGTTTGGAAAAGGAGGTGGAATAGTGATTGTCCCTATTTTGATTGGTATTTTTCATTACGATGCCAAAGCTGCTGCGGCCACTTCGCTTGCTGCATTACAATTGCCTGTTGGTTTGCCGAGTGTAATTATTTATGCCAACGCCGGTCATCTCAATATTTTATATGCCGCTTTAATTGCTCTGGGAATTTTAGGGGGTGCTTTTTTTGGGTCGAAAATAGCCGTAAAATTGCCTTCGGCTATATTCAAAAAAGCGTATGCCGTATTTCTGTTGCTTGTAGCTGTATTTATGATTTACAAATACATTTAAATTCTCAAATTTCTTTCTCTAACGCTTGTACTACCAATCCCGCAATGGTCAATCCAAACATGGCAGGTATATACGAAGTAGTTCCGTTGATTCTGGCTTTTTTATCGGTCCAGTTATCAGCTTTCAATGTGAAGGTTCCATCATTTTCCTGTGGTTTGAAGATAATTTCTTTTCCTCTGTTTTCAAGTAATTCTTCGCTGTAAACACAAAAGAACTTTTTGCTTGTTCCACCCAGTTTTTTCAGACGACTCCGTAGGGCAGCAGCCAACGGACAGCCATGAACTTTCCAGAATTCTGTTACTTTAATACGTGTTGGGCCCATTTTTAAAGCCGCTCCCATCGATGAAAAGAAAATAGCATTTGTTTTGGTTGCTTGCTGAATCAGATGCACTTTGTTGGCAAGGCTGTCAATTGCATCAATGATAAAATCATATGAATCAAGCTTAAATGATTCGGAAGTTTCCGGACTGTAAATTTTTTGAAGTGCCGTGATTTCTGCTTTCGGATTAATTTCGAGCAGGCGATCTTTCATAACTTCGGTTTTTATTTTTCCAACGGTTTTGGTAGTTGCCAATAGTTGTCGGTTGATATTGCTGGCACTGACACAGACGGAATCGACTATGGTCAAATGACCAATACCTGAGCGGATTAAACTTTCTGCACACCAACTGCCAACCCCACCAATTCCAAAAATAATTACACGTTTTTCAGCCGCTTTTTCAATAAAACTTTTCCCCAAAAGCAGTTCGGTACGCTGAAAAATATCGTTTTCTATACTCATTAAACTATGTGCGATTTGTTAATTTACGATTTGCAATTACCCATTCTGGCTTACCAGTATCAAGGATTTCTTATTTAATATCTCAATTTGTCTTCCAGTCACCTTTATTATCCCATCCTTATCAAACTCAGCAAGAACACGGCTTACGCTCTCACGGCTGGTATCCACAAGATTTGCAAATTCAATTTGTGAAAGTGGTAAGGTAAAACTATCCGATTTAAAAATTTTATCAGCAAAATCGAGTATCGCATCTGCCATATTTCCCCGTATCAATTTCTGAGTACGGTTTGCGCATCGGTGAAACGATTCTAATTCGTTCTTGCAGAATTCCTGAATTATTTCGCGGGTAAATTCCTTATTCTCATCAAGAATATTCTGAAAAACCCCTAAATCGATAAAACAAACTTCGGCATCGGAAACTGCTGTAACCGAATATTGATTGATTTTACTCCCAAATGTTGTTGGCAAACCTAAATAACTCGGTGCATTTACCATTTTCACTATTTGTTCAGTATAAGGTCCTGCTATGTGAATTTTTGCCAGTCCGGTTCGCAAAAATACCACATTGGTCGAATAAGTTCCTTGCTTAATGATCGAATCACCCTTTTTTAATTTGAGTTCCAAATGATTTGATGTGAGCTGATCAAGGCTGCAATCGCTCAGCATGGAGGTTGCCTTGGTTTTAAACGGACAATTTCTACAATCGTTTTGCATATCGTTTTGATTAGATGGAATAAGGTGCAAATATATATATTGTGATGCATATCACAAAATAATGTATGCACATGCACGAGTTAATTCTGAATAAATAAATTTTTCTTCAATACATTTGCAAAAAAATTTATTTAATCAACTCATTAAATTTTAATTGATATGGAAACCACAAAAGAACCCACCATCGAAATGCTTCAAAAGCAAGTAGATACATTGACAAAAAAAGTAGAAAAATTGGAGAAGAATCGCAAAGATCAGCTGTCAATTGCTGTTGTGTCGGGCGATTTGGATAAGGTGTTAGCTGCCATGGTTATTTCGTTAGCCGCTGCTGCCATGGATACTCAGGTAAAACTTTTCTTCTCATTCTGGTCACTTTCCGCACTTCGCGATCCTAAGAAAAGCCCAAAAGGAAAAGATTTCATCTCTAAAATGTTTGGAATTATGCTTCCAAAAGGAAAAGACAAATTGGCATTATCAAACATGAACATGGTCGGAATGGGTCCAATGATGATAAAAATGTTGATGAAAAAACAAAACGTCATGTCGTTGGGCGAAATGTTCAAACAAGCCGGCGAATTAGGTGTCGAAATCACCGTTTGCGAAATGTCAATGGGCTTGATGGGCTTCAAGAAAGAAGAATTTATCGATTACCCAAATCTTCGATTTGCAGGTGCTGCAACATTTGTGGCTGATGCAGGTGAAAGTTCAATGCAATTATTTATTTAAACGGCCCCAAACCCCTAAAAGGGGATTTAAGACGTATTCTCATAAATTTATTACAACAATATTATAAACTTGGTCTTTAGCCCCCATTTGGGGGTTGGGGGTCTAAAATAACTTATTATTATGACAACCGAGGAATTAAAAAACCTAAAATCAGAATTAGTAGTAGATGCTCGTGGAACAGCTTGTCCGGGTCCGCTTTTGGCAGCAAAAAAAGCCATTGGCGATATAGAATCAGGAGAAATCATGGAAATTCTTTCTGCCGACGAAGGAACTAAAAACGATATTCCACGCTGGTGTGACAAAGTTGGTCACGAATATCTTGGTTTTTACGACGAGGATAGCTTTAGTCGCTTATTTTTGCGCAAAGATTAAATTTTTGAATCACGAAAGCCACACAGATACACAAAACTTTTGTGTATCTGTGTGGCTACTTGAATATAATCAAGAATATAATATCCAATTGTCAAATTAATATACTTATGACAACTGAAAATAAATCGCCCAAAATATTGGTTTTTTCGACTGATAAAATATCCGATCCAGGAATTGATCAGGCCGGTTTGCGAAAAATTCATTATGCTCCTTCCGTTTATGTCATCAGTTTGCCTTGCTCTTCGGGAGTGAAGCCTAAATGGATTTTACATGCATTGGAACAAGGTTTCGATGGCGTATTTATAGCGGCCGATGGTCACGAATGCTCCTATAGTTCGAGATGCGCCGATCACACCAATACCATTGTGGAAGTTTCACAAGCCCTCATGAAAGAGAAAAATATTAATCCCAGACGCATCAGAATGGCTGCACTTTGCTCTGTTTGTGCCGAACCGTTTGCCAATCACATGGAAAATTACGGGAAAATTTTAGCAAGTTTAGAAGACTGATCCATAAACTGCCCCTAACCCCTAAAGGGGAACAAGAAATATTACTACTGATATTTAATATTATGATTGAAAATAAAAACATATTTGACGAAACTAATTTCAGCTCCCCTTCAGGGGCTGGGGGCCAATATGATGCCTTAGTCATCGGAGGCGGAATTGCCGGACAGGAAGCCGCTTTGAGTCTTGCCGATATGGATTATAAAGTGCTGCTTGTTGAGAAAGGACTTTCCATCGGCGGTAAAATGATTCAGTTAAGTAAGGTTTTTCCAACGCTCGACTGTGCGGCTTGTATTACCACACCAAAAATGTCGGAAACAGCACGTCATCCCAATATCACCTTGATGTTGAACAGCGAAATTGAAGGAATTACGAAGGATGGAGACGATTTTCAAGTCGATATTGCCAAGAAACCACGTTATGTGATTCAAGAAAACTGTACCGGCTGTCAGGAATGTGAAGTGGTTTGTCCCGAAGTTCGGTTGGACGAATATAATTGCAATCTGGCTGGTCGCAAAGTGGCGTATATTCCTTTCAGTCTGGCCAATCCACGTATTGCAACTATCGATCGTCAAGATCATTCGGCACCTTGTATCAACGAATGTCCCGGAGGAGTGAAAGCATACGGTTATATTACTTTAGCACGAAACGGTCAGTACGAAGAAGCCATGAAACTGCACCTCGAAGATATTCCATTTCCCGGAAGTTTGGGTCGTGCTTGTTACTCGCCTTGTCAAAATGCTTGTACCAGAGCCGGTTTGGATACCGCTGTGGATATTCGCAAAATCAAACGCTATTTTGCCGATTGGTATTACGAAAAATATCCGGTGGCACCCGAGGTTGAAATTAAAAATAAAACAGGTAAAAAAATTGCCGTCATTGGTTCCGGCCCGGCCGGATTGACTGCTGCATATCATTTGGCATTAAAAGGTCATACTGTAAAAATATTTGAAGCAGCTCCACAAGCCGGAGGAATGTTGAAATTGGCACTTCCCGAATATCGTGCACCGAAAAATGTGGTAAATCGCGATGTTCAAAACGTTACTGTTTTGGGAGTGGAAATTGAATGCAACAAAAGAATTACGAATCTAAACGAACTGAAAGAACAAGGTTTTGATATAGTGTTTGTTTCGGTTGGAACACACGAAACAGTTTCGCTCGGTGTTGAAGGTTCAAATCTGAACAATATCGTTTCATGTCTCGATTTTTTGCGCGAATCGAATATCGGGGGAAAAGAAAATCTTACGGGCAAAAAAGTGATGGTAATTGGCGGTGGAAATACTGCCATTGATGCTGCACGTACTTCGATGCGCCTTGGAGCTGAGAAAGTAACGGTGGTTTATCGTCGCAGTCGTGAAGAAATGCCATGTTTTGCACCTGAAATTCACGAAGCCGAAGAAGAAGGAGTTGAAATTCTATTGCTTCGCAATCCGGTGAAATTTATTGGCGAAAACGGCAAAGTAAAACAGGTTCAGTTGATTAAAATGAAACTCGAAGATGCCGACGAAAGCGGTCGTCGAAAATCGGTTGCGATAGCGGGTTCGGAATATATTGAAGAAGTTGATTATGTGATTGAAGCTATCGGATTAAAAGCATCGACTTCTCCTTTTGCCAAACAAATTGAACTGAATAAAAACGGAACTATCAAAGTTAATGCAAAAACCTTGCAAACTTCAGTTCCTTATATTTTTGCCGGTGGTGATACTGTTACTGGTGCCACAACTTTGATTGAAGCTGCTGGACAAGGCAAAAAAGCGGCTTTTTATATCGACAAATTGCTCAACAATTTGAATATGGAAGATTTTGAGTCGGGTGATAAATTGCCGGCTGTCGATAAAACCAAGATTTACGAAAAATACGGTAATAAAAAGATTTCCGCTATCGAAAACGGTTCTATTCCACTGAAAGATAGAATTAAAACATTCGATGAAGTTGAGTCTGCGTTTACCGAAGCTGAATTGAAAGCCAGTACCGAACGTTGTCTGGATTGCAGCAATTGCCGCGAATGTCATCAATGTGTTGCTGCTTGTCCTTCGAATGCAATTGATTTCAGTCAGAAAACACAGGTTGTCAATACAACCGTAAAATCGGTAATTGTAACAACCGGTTATAAATTGTTCCCGCCAAGTGGAAAGCCAAACTACGGTTACACCAAATATGCCAATGTGATTGATTCCATGCAAATGGATAGACTTATTGCGCCAACCCGTCCGTTCAATAACGTTCTTCGTCCGGGTGATGGAAAAGTACCTGACAATATCGCCTACGTGCTTTGTACCGGTTCGCGTGATTCAGCCATTGAGAACTCCGGTTGCGGTGCCGATTGCGAAAACAACCCGATTTGCTCGCAGATTTGCTGTATGTATTCTATCAAGCAAGCCCAACTTTTGATGGGTGCGTTACCAATGGCCGATATCACCATTTATTACATGGATATCCGTGCGTTTGGTAAAGGTTACGAAGAATTCTTTATGGAAGCAAAATCTATGGGAGTGAACTTTGTAAAAGGGAAAGTGGCTAAAATCCGTGAAAATGAAAATGGTAGCGGTGACCTGATTCTACGTTATGAAGACACAACCAAAGGCATCGTAAAAGAAGCCAAACATGATGTGGTGGTGCTTTCGGTGGGAGTTGTTCCAAATAAAGATGTACCAAATATGTTCAAAAGCAACGTATTGGAATTGGATGCTTTCAACTTCGTAAAACAAACCGACGAATTGATAAGCCCTTCATTGACAAGTATCAAAGGCGTTTATGTGGCAGGTGTTGCTTCAGGACCAAAAGATATTCCTGATTCAATTTTATCGGCAGGAGCTGCTGCGTCTGAAGTTGCGGGATATTTGAATAAGAGAGAGAAAAGTAAGGAAAAAAGTTTCACTCTCGCAAAAAACTAAGAAATCATGAAACAAAGAATAGGTGTATATATTTGTCATTGCGGCGGAAATATTTCCGATTATGTGGATGTGGAAGAGTTGGGCAAAATGTTCCATCAGGAGGAAAATGTGATTATTTCCAAAGATGTAATGTTTGCGTGTGCCGACTCTAACCAGAAAGACATAGTCGCTGACATACAAGCAAATAATCTGGATGCTATCGTGGTTTGCTCTTGCTCACCAAAATTGCATTTACATACGTTCAAAAATGTGGCGGCTCGTGCGGGTTTGAATCCTTCGAACTACGTGCAGGTGAATATCCGCGAACAATGTTCGTGGCCGCACAGCGACCGTCCGCGCGAAGCAACTGTGAAAGCTGCCGGACTTATCCGCGCTGGTATCAACCGCGTTTCGTATTCCGAATCGTTGGAAAACATTGAATTGTCTGTAAAGAAATCAGCTTTGGTTATTGGAGCAGGTGTTTCGGGCATGAAAGCGGCTATCGATTTGGCTCGTTCGGACAATGAAGTTTTTCTGATTGAAAAAGACTTTTTCGTAGGTGGACGCATTGCTCAAAAAGAAACACTTTTCCCAACCAATCAGAATGGAAAAGAAGTGGTTGCAGCGCTTTACAATGAAATGAAGAAGTTTCCGAACATTACCATTTTTACCGGAGCAACGGTTGAAAAGGTTTCGGGAAGTTTGGGAAATTTCAGCGTTGACATCAAAGTGAAACCTCGTTATATCAACCCGAATGCGGATAAAAAAGCTGTGAAACGTGCCATGGAAGAATGTCCGGTGAGCGTTCATGATGACTTCAATTTGGAATTGGTGGAACGCAAAGCAATTTATAAAAACTATCCTGAAGCATTGCCTGATGTGCCGGTTGTGGTGGCAGAAGCATTAAAAGATGCCACTGACTTTACAGGAAAATTTGCTTCCACGCTTAATCTGAACGAAGAAGCACAAACACTTTCATTGATTGCTGGTTCGGTGTTGGTAACCACTGGTTACGACCATTATCAACCCAAAGAAGGTGAATATGGCTACAAAACCATTTCGAATGTAGTGACTTTGCCGGAACTGAACCGTTTGATGGAAATGAATTCTGAAAAACTGGTTTATAAGGGTAAACAAATTAAGAGTTTGGCATTTATCTATTGCGTTGGTAGTCGTCAGACGAAAGGTGATAATAAATATTGCTCGCGTCAATGCTGTACATCGACTATTCACACCTCATTGCAACTGAAAGAAAAGTACAAAGATATTCAAACGTACCACTTGTACCGCGATATTCGCACCTATGGCAAGCAGGAATTGATGTATGCCGAATCTTCAAAACAAGGCGATTTGTATTTCAAATACGAAGAAAAGGAAATGCCGGTCGTTTCGGTTGATGGCAAATCAACTATCGTTAAGGTGAAAGATTATCTGACTGCGAAAAAAGAAATGGAAATTGAAGCTGATTTGGTGGTTTTGGTAACAGGAATGGTGGCTCGCGAAGATGCAACAACCATTTCTGAACTGTTCAAAATTCCAATTGGTCGCGATAAATTCTTCAACGAAATTCACCCGAAACTGAAACCTGTTGAAACGGTTATCAAAGGCGTGTATATCGGCGGAACTTGTCAGGGGCCAAAAAATATAAGCGAATCTGTTCAATCGTCGTTGGCAGGTGCTTCTAAAATCACTGCATTACTCAAAAGTGGAACGGTTATGGTTGACCCAATTACTGCCCGTGTTGATGCCGATAAATGTACCTGGTGCGGAAAATGCTCGGATGTGTGCGATTATACAGCTATCAAGGAAGTGTTGTTTGGCGAAAAACATGTAGCAGGTGTCAACAAAGCAGTTTGTACTGGTTGTGGAATTTGTGCTCCTGTTTGTCCTGTAAATGCGATAGAAATTGCTCAATATACCGACAATGAAATTGAATCGATGATAGACGGATTTATGCAAGATGTCATTATCACGGAAAAAGAAGCGGTTGTTGAAGAAAAGGACGAAGAAGGCAAAGTGGGTATGAAAGAATATCCGTTGGTTTGGCGCGAAATTCTTGCCGGCATGACTGATGAGAAAAATACTATTCCCGAGATTGTTGCTAACACCAAACTCGCCGGCGAATTGGTAACTTTCCACCTGATGACCATGAACCGTTACGGCGTGGTAGTTCCGGCCGGAATGGATGCGAAAGAAACGTACTATTATTATAAGAGAAAATGACCCCCTGCCCCCAAATGGGGGTTCTAAGAAATCCGTTTCGAGATGATTCTATAAAAAATAAATAAACTTGGTCTTTAGCCTCCATTAGGGGGTTGGGGGTCATTAAAAAATATATTATGTCAAGAGTAAATCCAAAATTTGCAACTGAATTATCAAAATATGGGTCGAGCGACTTCAATGCCTGTTTCAATTGCGGAAACTGTACGGCTACCTGTTCGCTTTCGACTACCGACAGCTCGTTTCCACGCGAAATGATTCGTTATACCACTCTCGGGTTGGAAGACGAGATCAAAGCTTCGTTGAAACCATGGGAATGCTATTACTGTGGCGAATGTTCTTCAGAATGTCCGCGCCAGGCTGAGCCGGGCGAGTTGATGATGTCGCTTCGTCGCTGGTTGACTGCCAAGTACGACTGGACAGGTCTTTCGGGATTGATGTATAAATCGCTGCCGTTGAGCATTGCTGCTTTTGTGCTGACAATTGTTGGTGTAATTGCATTTGCTTTCTCAACTGATTTTAATCTGGAGAAAATGATGCACGTTGGCCATTTGTTCGAAATGATTGCTATTGCAACAGTCAGTGTTGTGATTTTATTGCCAAATATAATCCGGATGTGGTATTTTACCATTCAGAAACCGCAAACAAAAGTTCCGTTTTCAAAATACTTGAAAGCAAGCGGCGAACTGTTTGTGCACATGTTTACCCAAAAACGTTCGTTGGGTTGCGACGACAATCAGCTCCGATGGTTCGAACATTTTATGCTTGTAATCGGATATCTGTCGCTGCTTTTTATCACCGTATTTATGAACTGGTTTTCTACTAAATATCTGGCTGTGAATATATTTGGTTATGTAGTAAGTGCGATAGTTTTTGTAACCACCATAGATTTTGTTTCAAGCCGTATAAAAAAGAGCAAAGCGGTCAGCAAACATTCGCAGCCTTCCGATTGGTTTTTCGTTATCGGACTCTTTCTGATGGGACTGACAGCATTTCTGACACGCTTGTTTATCGACCTGAACATAATTGAAACAAATAAATGGATGTACATTCTTCATTTTACTATTTTGGTTCAATGGGCACTTATTATTGTGCCGTTTGGTAAATGGACACACTTTTTGTATCGTTCGTTTGCCATGTATTTTGTAAAATTGAAAGAGAACTAATTAAATGAAAGATACATTTATTACAAAAGCCTCAGATTGGGATAGTCCTGAAAGAATTTCCATGACTAAAAAATTCGTGGATGAATTGTTGATGCACGTTTCGCCACTATCGACATGGAAAGCGTTGGAAATTGGTGCCGGAACAGGTTTAATAGGTTTACAAATTGAACCATTCGTCAGCAAAGTTGTCTTTGAAGATACTTCAGAATCAATGCTGAATGTGCTGAAGCAAAAATTAAATGATGATATCAAAGCAGAGATTCTTCATGGAGAAGTTTTTGAATATAAAAAGCGTGATATCGATTTGATTTTCTCAAGCATGGCATTTCATCATATCACCAATATTGAAAAAACTTTACAACATTTGGCAATGATAACTAAAACAGGAGCATGGGTGGTAGTTGGGGATTTGGAAACCGAAGATGGTTCATTTCATGGTTTTGAACCAGTACCTCATCTTGGATTTGACACGTCTATTTTGTCAGAACAATTTAGACAAAACGGATTTGATGTAAAATCGGTCAATATTTACAATACAATTTCCAAAGGAATTGATTCAATTATAATGAATTATGAACAGTTTATTCTGATTGCTCAAAGAAAATGAAATTGAGTGATTACTTTTTTGATTTTTATTGTAAGTGTAGATGTTTAATTTCTTGATTTCGGTAGAATAAATCTCCAGGGCTTATTTTTCCATTCATCTCCGGCGTAATCTATTCCTATGCGTGGTGTGGTACTAAAATAGGTTTCGTCGGGGGCATCTTCAATCCGGATTCGGCAAGATGTGAGTAAATTTTCTCCATAAAAACTTTTGTTCATTTTCAATTCGCCGCCAACTTTGCCGGAACCAATAATGTTATCTATTCCTCTAATTAACACCGCTTGCGGATGATTTTCTGTTCCGGTTACCACGTTCAGCATCCAATACATACCATAAATTAGGTAAACATATACTTTCCCACCTTCAGAATACATAACTTCGGTGCGAAGAGTTCTTCCTTTGCTTGCATGGCAGGCTTTGTCTTCTTCACCGAGATAAGCTTCAGTTTCGGTTATTTTATAACTGGTTTCCGATCCGTCATCCCATGTACGAACTAACTTTTTCCCCAAAAGTTTTTCGGCAGCTATGACTGCATCTTGTTTGAAGAATTCAGTAGTCAATCTATTCATATTGCAAACATAGTTATTCTTTCTTAAAAAACCGTGATTTTAGTCCTTAAAAATATCCTTTAAAAAAAAATGTTCAATTATTTGGTAATCCAACGGAAAACAGTATCTTTGCAGTCCGTTTATTATCACAGTGTAATAGTCCTTTTTATTGTGTGTAAATATCCTATTTTGTGCCGATTAGCCTCTTCCAAAATGCGATTGAAACAAGTGAAACGACTTAATTATTAATCAAAAAAACATTTTTATAAAGTGGATACGTTAAGTTATAAAACCATTTCTGCCAATAAAGCTACGGCGCAGAAAGAATGGGTAGTTGTGGATGCTGCCGATTTGGTGTTGGGACGTATGGGCACGAAAGTTGCAAAACTTTTGCGTGGAAAATACAAACCAAATTTTACTCCTCACGTTGATTGTGGTGATAATGTAATTGTTATCAATGCAGACAAAGTTCAATTAACAGGCAATAAATGGAATGATCGCATTTACCTTAGCCATACAGGCTATCCGGGTGGACAACGCGAAATTACTCCTGCTAAATTGATGGAAAAAAGTCCTGAGAAACTAATCAAAAAAGTAGTAAAAGGGATGTTACCAAAAAACCGTCTAGGAGCAGTATTATTGGGTAATTTGTATGTATTTGCAGGCGCAGAACACAACATGCAAGCTCAACAACCAAAACAAATCGATTTAAACTCACTTAAATAATCAGTATGGAAGTAATAAATGCCTTAGGAAGAAGAAAAGCGGCTGTTGCACGTGTTTTCGTGAGCGAAGGAACCGGACAAATTACGATAAATAAACGCGATATTTCCGTATATTTCCCTTCACCAATTTTACAATATGTCGTTAAACAACCTCTTAACAAATTAGGAGTTGTTGAAAAATATGACATTAAAGTAAATCTTGATGGTGGTGGCTTCAATGGTCAAGCAGGTGCATTGCGTTTAGCAATTGCCCGTGCGTTGGTGAAAATCAACCCTGAAGACAAACCTGCTTTGAAAGCAGATGGATTTATGACTCGTGACCCACGCGAAGTGGAACGTAAGAAACCGGGTCAACCGAAAGCTCGCAAAAGATTCCAGTTTTCAAAACGTTAATATCAATTTTCAATTATTCAATTTTCAATTCCCAATTATTTTCATTGGAAATTGGAAATTAGCAAATTGAGAAATTGAATTTAGTTTAGTATCTAAATTGCCGAGACTCATAGTACACTGGTGGCTACCCGACAATTGAATTATTACAGAAAGTAAACAAAAAATTAAAACAAAAAAATGTCAAGAACAAATTTCGAAGAATTATTAGAAGCAGGTTGCCACTTTGGTCACTTGAAACGCAAATGGAATCCAGCTATGGCTCCTTACATTTTTATGGAGCGTAACGAAATTCACATTATCGATTTACACAAAACGGTAGTAAAAATTGATGAAGCTGCGGCTGCATTGAAACAAATTGCAAAATCAGGTCGTAAAATCCTTTTTGTAGCAACTAAAAAACAAGCTAAAGACGTAGTTGCCGAAAAAGCTGCTGCTGTTGGAATGCCGTATATTACAGAACGTTGGGCAGGTGGTATGTTAACTAATTTTCCTACCATCCGTAAAGCAGTAAAAAAAATGACTACGATTGACAAAATGTCAACTGATGGTACTTTTGATAATATCTCAAAACGCGAAAAATTACAAATCACGCGTCAACGCGAAAAACTGGAAAAAAACTTAGGATCTATCGCCGATTTGACCCGTTTACCTTCAGCTCTTTTCATTGTTGATGTAATGAAAGAACAAATTGCTGTTAAAGAAGCTCAACGTTTGGGTATTCCAGTTTTCGGTATTGTGGATACAAATTCGAATCCTAACAACATAGATTTTGTAATTCCTGCCAATGATGATGCAACAAAATCAGTAGATGTAATTCTTGCTGCTATGGTTGCTGCAATTCAGGAAGGACTTGAAGAACGTAAAGTTGAAAAAGTAGATACTGAAGTTGCTGAAGCACCTGCAATAAAAGAAAAGAAATCGAGAATTACGAAAAGACCAAGAACTCAAAAATCCGATGAAGATGCGTTGAATGCTAACGTGGTTAAAAAATTCATCAAAGAAGAAGAATAGACCCCTAAATCCCCAAAAGGGGACTTAAAGACAATAATCTTTAAAACGAGTTGCCTGTTATGAATTATTGTAGCTTGTAACTCGTTTCTTAATTTTAAAAATAAAACAATTATAATAAATCTGCACTCTCAAAACTCCCCTTTAGGGGTTGGGGGTCTAAATACTTAAAAATTATGGCAGTAACAATGGCAGAAATTTCAAAATTGCGCACCATGACCGGTGCCGGCATGATGGACTGCAAAAATGCGCTTATCGAAGCCGAAAACGATTTTGAAAAAGCAATAGAAATTATTCGTAAAAAAGGACAAGCAGTAGCAACTAAACGTAGTGACCGTGAGGCTTCTGAAGGTTGCGTTTTGGCTTCAGCAAAAGATGGATTTGCAGCCGTTTTGGCTTTAAAATGCGAAACCGACTTTGTGGCAAAAAATGCTGGTTTCATATCCCTGACCCAATCTATTTTGGATGTGGCAATGACCGCAAAACCGGCAAATACAGAGGCGCTCGCTGCTTTACAAATTGACGGTAAACTAATCGCCGATTTAATCATTGAACGTATTGGTGTTACAGGCGAAAAAATGGAACTCGATTTCTACGAATTTGTAGAAGGAGGAACAACCGTAGCTTATATCCATCCAGGAAATAAATTGGCGACTTTGGTGGCTTTTGAAGAAAAAGGTATTGATTATCAAGTAACTCGCGACGTGGCTATGCAAGCAGCAGCAATGAATCCAGTTTCGTTGGATCGTTCGTCGGTTCCCGCAAAAGTAATCGAAACCGAATTGAATGTCGGTCGTGAAAAAGCACGTGAAGAAGGTAAACCGGAAAACATGTTGGAAAAAATTGCGCAAGGTCGTTTGAATAAATTCTATCAAGACTCTACTTTGCTCGAACAATCTTTTATTAAAGACAGTAAAATCACAGTTTCCGATTATTTGAAAGCAAATAAAGCTACGGTAATTGCTTTTAAACGTGTGACATTGAATCAAGAATAAAACTCAGATTTTAAAATTAAAGTTTAAATTTATGAAAAACCTTCCGATTTTTTTCGGAAGGTTTTTTGTTTATGTTATTCTGCCTGAATGTCGTCAAAATTTCTTATTTTTGCACATCTGAAACAAATAATATCGCGAAGCTAATATCAATTTATAAGAATGAGAAAAGTCAGAGTGCGGTTTGCACCCAGTCCAACCGGACCATTACATATTGGTGGAGTTCGTACCGCCTTGTACAATTATTTTTTTGCCAAAAAACACGGTGGAGACATGTTACTGCGTATTGAAGATACAGACGCAGCACGTTTTGTACCCGGAGCGGAAGAATATATTGTAGAATCGCTCAATTGGTTGGGAATTAAAATTGATGAAGGTGTTGGAGCGCAATCGGTAGGTACATTTGCGCCTTATCATCAAAGTGAACGCAAAGCTATTTACCGGAAATATATAGATCAATTACTTGCAGCAGGTTTGGCTTATATTGCTTTTGATACGCCTGCCGACTTGGAAGCAAAACGTTTAGAAATTGCAAATTTCCAGTACGATGCCACTACACGCAATTTGATGACCAATTCGTTAACTTTATCCGTTGATGAAGTAAAAACTCGCATCAAAAGTGCTGAACAATATGTTGTTCGCATTAAAATTGAACCGAATCTGGAAATTAAAGTTCAGGATTTAATACGTGGTGAAGTGATTTTCAACTCGTCGGTGATAGATGATAAAGTTTTGTTTAAATCGTCGGACGAATTGCCAACTTACCATTTGGCAAATGTAGTAGATGATTATTTGATGGAGATTTCGCATGTGATTCGTGGTGAAGAATGGTTGCCATCGGCTCCGTTGCATGTGTTGTTGTATCGTTATTTGGGTTGGACTGAAGTGATGCCCGAGTTTGCACATTTGCCATTGTTGCTCAAACCTGATGGCAATGGGAAGCTCAGCAAACGTGATGGCGACCGTCTTGGTTTCCCCGTTTTTCCGCTCAATTGGAAAGACCCGAAAACGGGTGAAACTTCATCCGGTTATCGTGAAGCAGGTTATTTTCCGGAAGCTGTAGTTAATTTTTTGTCATTATTAGGATGGAATTCCGGAACCGAACAAGAGATTTTCTCAATGCAAGAATTGATTGATCAATTCTCGTTGGATCGTGTAAGTAAAAGTGGTGCTAAATTTGATTATGAGAAAGGAAAATGGTTTAATCATAAATACTTGCAATCGAAAGATAATAAGGAAATTGCAACTATTTTCCAATGCCTTTTAGGCGAGAAAGGCATTGTTGAAGATACTGCCAAAGTAACAAAAATTGTTTCGTTGGTGAAAGAACGTGCTAATTTTGTTACCGAACTTTGGGGTCAATCGAGCTTTTTTTTCGTCGCTCCAAAAGAGTATGATGCTAAAACAGTTCAGAAGCGTTGGAAAACAGAAACACCCGCCCAACTTATGGAATTGATAGATGTTTTATTTGCCATTGATGATTTTTCTGCCGAAAATACTGAAAATATTGTCAAAGATTGGATTGAAAAGAAAGAATACAATTTAGGTGATGTGATGAATGCGTTCCGTTTGTCCATTGTCGGTGAACCAATAGGTCCACACATGTTTGATATTATTGCTGTTTTGGGCAAATTAGAAACTATTGAACGTATTCAACGTGCTGTAATCAATATAAATAATTAATACCAATGCAAAAACGTCACTTAGATCCTCAGCGGTATTTCAACGAACAAGCTCAGTCAACACAGAAATATATATTGCCATTTATACAATCAATAAGGAAAGTTGATAATCAGTTGAATATTTTAGAAATAGGTTGTGGTGAAGCTGGAAATCTAAGGCCTTTTCTGGATTTGGGCTGCAAATGTACTGGAGTTGATTTTAGTATTCCTAAAATTGAAAAAGGAAAAGAATATTACGCATCACATCCTTTTATACAAAATTTGACGTTAATTAGTCATGATATATATGAAACCAATGAATTTGACTCACATTTCGACATCATTATTATTCGTGATGTGATTGAACACATACACAATCAGGATAAATTTTTAGGTTTGATACGTAAGTTTATTAAAAAAGATGCACTTGTTTTTTTAGCTTTTCCACCCTGGCAAAGTCCATTTGGTGGGCATCAGCAAATTTGTGAAAACAAAATTTTATCGTTATTGCCTTATTATCATCTGCTTCCGGTGTCACTTTATAAAGCTGTTTTGAAAATGTTTGGAGAAAATGCGAACAAAATTACCAGTTTGCTCGAAATAAAAGAAACTGGAATAAGTTTGGAACGTTTTGAACGGATAATAACCAAAAATGATTACAAAATTTTGTTGAGAACCTTGTATTTTATTAATCCAAACTATGAAGTGAAATTTGGATTAAAACCGCGAAAACTGATTAAAATACTCGGAGTAATTCCCTATTTTAGAAACTATGTTTCTACTTGTGGATATTATTTATTAGGAATAAAGTAATATATGGATTGAAACAGTTATGAAAAAGGTTCTGATTATAACGTATTATTGGATTCCAAGCGGTGGTGCCGGTCTGCAACGTTGGGTGAAATTTACTAAATATCTGCGTGATTTTGGTTGGGAACCAATTATTTACACACCTGAAAATCCCGAATTCCCATCCATCGATCATTCTTTTGAAAAAGATATACCTTCGGATATTCAGATAATTAAAACGCCAATTTGGGAACCATACAACATTTACAGAAATCTCACAGGTAAAAAAAATGAGTCCATAAATGCCGGTTTTATATCCGAAAACAAAAAACAAGGATGGAAAGAAAAATTGTCGATTTGGATACGTGGAAATTTTCTAATTCCCGATCCGCGCCGGTTTTGGATTCGACCGTCGGTTCGTTATTTGACAGAATATTTACAGGCAAATCCAGTAGATGCCGTGATTACTACCGGACCTCCACATTCAATGCATTTAATTGGATTGGGTTTAAAAAAGAACTTTCCAAATTTGCCATGGATTGCCGATTTTCGGGATCCATGGACGAATATAGATTTTTACAAAGACTTAAATCTAACTTGGTTTGCCGATAAAATGCATCACCGGTTGGAAAAAAAAGTTGTTCGAAAAGCTGACAGCATTTTGGTTGTTTCAACCGGAATGAAAGAGGAATATGATTTGTTAAAACCAAAATATATTCAGGTTATTTCAAATGGTTATGATGAATCGGATATTCAAAAAGCTGATGTCCAAATGGATGATAAATTCTCGATTTCACATATTGGAACGTTGAATGCTGCGCGAAATCCAAAAATAATTTGGAAAGTATTGAGAGATATTTGTATTGAAAATCAAGAGTTTAAAAATGATCTTCAAATTCAATTAATTGGTAAAATTGATTTTTCAGTGTTGGAAGATATTCAAAGATTTAATCTCAAAGACCAATTACTAAAAATTGATTATTTATCACACAGCGAAGCTATTGCTAAACAAAATGCGTCACAAGTTCTATTGCTGTTGATAAATCAATCGGAAAATGCAAAAGGAATACTAACAGGCAAGTTTTATGAATATCTGGCAGCAAAACGCCCCATTTTAGTGGTTGGACCAACCGATGGAGATGTTGCTGAAGTATTATTTGAAACTTCTGCCGGAAAGATTGTTGATTTTTCGGATGAAAAAGCAACAAAATTAGCGATTATGGATTTCTACAACCAATTTAAAACCAATTCATTAAACGTTCAAAGCAATTCAGTGGACCGTTTTTCCCGTCGTAATCTCACGAAAGATTTAGCAAATTTATTAGACTCCTTATGAAAAAAATAATTACAGTTGTAGGCGCACGTCCTCAGTTTATTAAAGCTGCCACTTTAAGTCGGCAATTTCAATTGCTTGGAATTGATGAGTTGCTCATTCATACCGGACAACATTTCGATGCAAATATGTCTGAAATTTTTTTCGCTGAAATGGAAATCCCCAAACCAGCTTATCAACTTGATATTCACTGCCTGACTCACGGAGCAATGACCGGTCGAATGCTTGAAGGAATTGAAGAAATACTGCTGAAAGAAAAACCCGATGCTGTGATGGTTTATGGCGATACCAATTCTACTTTGGCCGGCGCTTTGGCCGCTTCAAAATTGCATATTCCGGTTATTCACGTCGAAGCAGGCTTGCGTTCATTTAACATGCAAATGCCGGAAGAAATCAATCGCATTTTGACCGACCGTATCTCGAATTTTCTGTTTTGTCCAACTGATGCTGCTGTAAAAAATCTTCAACGCGAAGGTTTTGAAAACATGCCGATTAAAATTATAAAAAACGGAGATGTAATGCAGGATGCAGCCTTGTATTATGCAGCAAAAGCGGAACAAAAATCTGATATATTGAAAAAAAATGGATTATCGAAATTTGTGTTGGCAACCATCCATCGTCAGGAGAATACCGATTCACCTGAAAATCTGAGAAATATCATCAATGGATTAAACGAAATCAATCGTCAAATACCGGTTGTTGTACCCATTCATCCACGAACTCGCAACATATTAAGCCAACTTAATATTATCCCTGAATTCAAATTAATTGATCCTGTCGGCTATTTTGATATGATCATGTTATTGAAATCGTGCGAGTTGGCAATTACCGATAGTGGTGGCGTTCAGAAAGAAGCTTTCTTTTTCGGCAAACATTGCATTACCTTGCGCGAACAAACAGAATGGGTGGAATTGGTCGAAAACGGCTTCAATATTTTGGTTGGTAATGATGCTTCCAAGTTAAATGAAGCCTTTGAATTTTTTAAAACGAAGAAATCCGATTTTAGTCTGAATTTATATGGAAACGGTCATGCTGCAGAAAAAGCTGCTCGTTTTATAAGTCAAATTTAAAAATCGAAACTAAAAATGTCCGAAAACAAAGTATCAGTATTAGTTCCGATTTATGGTGTAGAAAGCTATATCGAAAAATGTGCACAAACTTTGTTTTCTCAAACTTTTACCGATATTGAGTATATTTTTGTTGATGATTGTACAAAAGATGAAAGTATAAAAAAATTAAAGACAATTATTGCAAAGTATCCTGACAGGAATAATTCAATTAGAATAATTACGAATGAGACAAATAAAGGAGTTGCTGCTACCAGACAAACAGCCATTGACGCAGCTACTTGTGAGTATATTCTTTTTGTAGATAGCGACGATTATATTGAAAAAAATATGGTTGAATTGTTGTATAATAAGGCAATCGAAACCTCCGCAGATATAGTTTTTTGCCCATTTTACATAGAAAATAAATCCCACAATTCCAAAATATTTGACGACATTTATTCCGAAGATAAAGTAGAATTGATTAACATTTGTTTCAAATCACAACCGGCATTTTGGAATAAAATGATTAGGCGGCAAATTATTGTTAAAAACAATATAAAAATTCCGGCCGGAATTAATTACGGAGAGGATTTGTTAGTCGTACCCAAAATCATTTATCATTCCGATAGGTTTGCGCTTGTTCCAAAACCATTATACCACTACATTCAAAATAATACAGATTCATACACTTCAAAATTTAGTGAAAAATCATTAGAAGACACGCTTAATGTAATTGAAAATTTACAGGTTTTCTTTGAAAATCTGCCTGATTATCAAAAATATAAAAAAATATTGTTGACATTAAAGGCTGTCCGTAAAGCAAAAATATTGCGAAGTGGAAGAATCGAAAAACTTTATATTGAGCTGTTTCCCGAAATTAATTCCAAGATATACAAATTAGACTTGGATTTGAAAACAAAGATAATTTTGTTGTTAGCAGCTGCAAAACAACGGATTTTGCTTCAATATTTTGTAAAAATATTGCTTAGAAATACAAGTCAAAAATAAGATGCAATTTAAATAAGTATCTTATTTTCTTCGAAATCACTACATGCTCTTTCGTAATCATCAGGACGGCCAATGTCCAACCAATATCCTGAATGAACTTTCACTATAGCCGGATGTTGAAATTTTATTAAATCGAGCATCAAATGATCAAAACCATACAATTGATTTTCAGGAATATAGTCGAGAATTTTTTTGTTAGCCATGT
>JADGPS010000093.1 GCA_017882285.1 Paludibacter sp.
AACCATTCCGTGAGGACATCCGAAATTTAATTCAATTCCGTGTGCACCTGTATCTTGTGTTTTTTTTACTAACTCTTGCCAGCTTTTTTTGTCATTATCGGCCATCAATGAAACCACCATTGCACGATCAGGAAACTCTTTTAAAACTTCCACAATTTCTTTCAGATTAATATCTAATGGTCTGTCAGAGATTAATTCTATATTGTTAAATCCAATTGCTTTTCTTCCGTAATAATCTATCGAAGAATATCTGGATGAAACATTTTTAACCTGTGTACCTAAGGTTTTCCAAACTACCCCCCCCCAGCCGGCTTCAAATGCACGCATAACGTTAGTTTTTTTGTCGGTGGGCGGTGCGGATGCTAACCAAAAGGGATTTGGTGATTTTATTCCAAGAAAAGTTGATTGAAGGTTAGCCATAATATCGAAGTATTTATTATAAAATAATATGCGTTAGTTAATTGATAAACAGCAACTAATGTTGTTTTTTCTGTCATTCTTTTGTATATAAAATTCAATAAGAACATTATGACAACCCGAGATACTCCAAAATTCCTTTTGCAGCATTTTTTCCTTCCTGAACTGCATTCACCACTTCTTTTCCTCCATTTACAGCATCACCACCGGCAAAAACTCCTTTCAAAAATGTTTCGGAATTTTCTTTCACTACTATTTTTCCGTGTTCGTGTTTGATAGCCGATTTAGAAATTAATTTTTCAAACGGCGTTTGTCCGGCTGCTTTAATTACCATATCCACATCGATTGTTATGGTTTCGTCGGTAGGTACCGGAGCGCGTCTTCCTGTAGCATCCGGTTCGCCCAAGATCATTTTAGTACATACAATTTGTTTGACTTTTCCGTTTTCACCAATAATTTCTTTTGGACTTGCAAGCCAAACAAACGCACAACCATCTTTCTTTACTAAATCAAATTCAACTTGCGTACAGGGTTTTTCATTTTCTGTTCGACGATAAATCATTGTAACTTCTTTTGCTCCAAGCCGTTTCGATTGTGTTGCTGCATCTATTGCAGTCATTCCCATACCTATCACAGCCACTTTATCGCCAACATTTATTTTGGAATAATCATTGGTTCTTACATCGTAAACAAATGAAATAGCATCAACTACTCCATTCAATTCTTCACCGGGTATTCCCAACAAACGAGCTACTCCAACTCCAACTCCAAAAAATACAGCATCATATTGTTGTTGAAGTTCTGTTAATGAAATGTCCATTCCTAATTCGGTTTTATACCGAATATCAATGCCACCAATAGAAGTAATGTAATCTACTTCATCTTCACAAAACTTGGTTGTAAGTTTGTATGCAGCCACACCATAAGTGAGCAATCCGCCACCTTTTTCTTCTTTTTCGAAAATAGTAACATCAATGCCTTCTAATGATAATGCGTGAGCACAAGCCAATCCAGCCGGACCGGCACCAACTACAGCTACTTTTTTCCCAATAGAATTTTTTCGTTCAAATAACTTCCATCGCCCTGTCAGTGCTTTATCTGTTGAATAGCGTTGAAGTTTTGCTATTGAAATAGGTTTTTCTTCCAATAAATTATATACACAAGCGCCTTCACAGAGTTTTTCTACCGGACAGACTTTAGAACATCCGCCACCAATAATATTAGATTTAAGGATTGTTTTTGCTGATCCTTTGATATTTCCTGTTGCAATTTGTTTGATAAATAATGGAACATCAATACTTGTCGGACATAATTTGGTGCAAGGTGCATCGTAGCAATTGATACATCGGTTTGCCTCAATCAATGCACCTTCATCGTGCTCAAAGGGCGGACGTATGTCTGAAAAATTATTTTCAAACTCTTGTTTCGATAACCGATTATTTTGAATAGACATTATATATTATTTGAGGTGATTTTTTGTGTAGAAATTTTAGCCAGTGAAATAGATTCTTTTTTAAATCTCTGTCATTTTTCCATACGTTTCAGGTCTTCTGTCCCTGTAGAATTGCCAGGTATTTCTTACTGTATCAATCATTTCCAAATCAAAATCGGCAATTAGCAATTCGTCTTTATCTTCCGAAGCACAAGCGAAAATTTGTCCCCTTGGATCTACAAAGTAGGAAGTGCCATAAAAACGCCCTACATTCCAGGGTTTTTCTTCACCAACCCGATTGATACAACCCATAAAATATCCGTTGGCTGCTGCATGTGCAGGCTGTTCCAACTTCCATAAATATTGTGATAAACCTGCTGAGGTGGCTGATGGATTATACACTATTTCTGCACCATTTAAACCCAAACATCTTGCTCCTTCAGGGAAATGTCTGTCGTAACAAATATACACGCCAATTTTTGCATACTTTGTCTGAAAAACCGGATAACCAAGGTTTCCGGGTTTAAAGAAAAACTTTTCCCAAAAACCTGCTGTGTGTGGAATATGATTTTTCCGGTATTTCCCTAAGTAAGTGCCATCGGCATCAATCACTGCGGCAGTGTTGTACAACACACCTGCTTGTTCTCTTTCAAAAAGTGGAACAATAATAACCATATTGTATTTTTTGGCATAAGTTGCTATCAAATCTGTTGTAGGACCCGGTACACTTTCGGCCGAGGCATACCATTTCGCATCTTGTCCCGGACAAAAATAAGGCGTATTGAATATTTCTTGAAGACATAAAATTTGAACTCCTTTTTTCCCTGCTTCTTCAATAAAAGGAATATGTTTTTGCACCATTGCGTTACAAATTTCCTGAATAGTTCCTTCGCCTTCGGTCATCGGCAAACTCATTTGAATAAGACCTGATTTTATGTTTCTTGACATAATATTTTAGTTATTAGTTAGTTGATTAACTCGTTTTTAATTACAATTTTAAACTGATTTTTTTTGATTTGAACCCGGAAAGTTTAAATTACAGAAGATAATTTATTTCGCTTTACAAATTTTCCGTATCCTTTTTCAACGAAAACTTTATTTTCATGTACAGCTATTTTACCTCTCAATATCGTAGTTTTGCATTTACCGGTCACTTCGCATCCTTCCCAAGCTGAATAATCTACATTCATGTGGTGTGTTTTAGCAGAGATGACATGTTTTTCGTTCGGGTCAAAAATAACTAAATCGGCATCTGAGCCAACTGCAATACAGCCTTTCTGAGGAAAAACTCCAAAAATCTTAGCAGAATTTGTCGAACTGATTTCAACAAATTTATTCAAACTTATTTTTTCTTTACAAACGCCTTCCGAATACAACAATTCCATTCGATGTTCAATTCCGGGCTGACCATTTGGGATTTTAGTAAAATCATTTTCGCCTTTCTTTTTTTGTTCCCACATAAATGGACAGTGGTCAGTAGCAATAGTTTGAATCAGGTTTTGATTAATTCCTGCCCATAATCCTGCCTGATTTCTTTTTTCACGCAGTGGTGGACTCATCACCCATTTAGCCGCTTCAAAACCTCTTTCGTAAAGCGATGCATCGAGCGTTAAGTATTGAATGCAAGTTTCTACAAAGACTTTTTGGTTTCTTTTGGCTACTTCTCGTATTTTGTTTAAAGCGCCTTCGCAAGTCAAGTGAACTACATACGCCGGAACGCCTGTGTGGTAAGCCATATCGGCAAATCGTCCGGTAGCTTCCGATTCTGTAATTTCGGGTTGTGACAAATAATGATACAAAGGCGAAAGATTTCCTTCCGATTTGTTTGTGGCAACAAGATAGTCAATTATATCGCCATTGGTAGCATGAACACTGACCATTCCGCCGTGCTTTTTCACTTCGTCCATCAAGCCAACCATTTGCCGGTCATCAATCATCAACGAACCTTTATATGCCATAAAAGTTTTGAAAGATGAAATTCCTTCTACTTCAATTATATCCTTTATTTCGGCTTTTGTGTCTTCATTAAAATCGGTCACAGCCATGTGAAAAGAATAATCTGAAAGCGCATTTCCATCCGAACGGCCTTGCCATTCGGCAAGTGCAGCGTGGAGCGAATTTCCTTGCGATTGTATCACAAAATCAATCACCATGGTGGTACCGCCAAACAAAGCCGCACGAGTTCCGGTTTCGTAATTATCGCTGGAAAAAGTTCCCATAAATGGCATTTCTAAATGTACGTGAGGGTCAATTCCACCGGGAATAACTAATTTGTTTTTCGCATCAATTACTTGATCTGCTTTCATATCAAGATTCTTACCGATGGTAGTTATTTTATCGGCTTCAATAAATATGTCTGCAACATAATCGTCGGATGCAGTTACAATTCTTCCGTTTTTAATAAGTAGTGACATAGGAAATAATTTTAATTAGATTATTTTTTTCTAAACTACATAATTCCAGTTGTTCTCCGTGTATTTTTAATTAATGAATAAGTATAAAGTCTTCGTTGATAAATCTATAAGTTTATTAATTTACATACTCATCGGCAATAGCAATTCCTTGAGAAATAATTGCCAATCCTTCGTCTATCTGTTCTTTGGTAATGCAAAGCGGCGGTGCAATAAAAATATAGTTCCATCTGACGAAGGTGTACATTCCCAATTCCTTAATTTTGGCAGCCACTTTATTCATTATCATCATTTCATCCGGTTTGGCATTAAAAGGTGCCATCGGCTCTTTGGTAATTCTGTTTTTTACTAATTCGATACAACCTAATAAACCGGTGTTTCTAAAATCGCCAATGGAAGGATGTTTTGCCATCATTTCTACCATGCGTTCTTCCACATACTTGCCCATTTTTGCTGCATTATCAAACAAATTATCGTCTTCATAAATTTTAATTACTGCCAATGCTGCTGCACAACCTACCGCATGTGCCGAATAAGTTAATCCTAACATCAAGGGTTTATCATCGTAAGCTGCAGCAATTTTATCGCTGACAATTACAGCTCCAAATGGAATATAACCTGAGGTTATACCTTTTGCGGTGGCAATAATATCAGGAATAACACCATGGTTTTGAATGCCAAACCATTTTCCGGTTCGTCCAAAGCCACTCATTACTTCATCGATAACCAACAAGATGCCATGTTTATCGCAAATTTCTCTTAATTTTTTGAAATATTCGGGTGGATATTTTATACAACCGCTGCTTCCGCTTTCTCCTTCCATCAATACGGCTGCCACATTTCCGGGTCCCTCAAATTCAATAATGCGTTCAACATGATCCACACATTCGTATTTACATTTTCCAAAAGTTTGTCCGAATGGGCAACGGTAGCAAAATGGATCTTCAACATGTACAAAATTAGGTGCTTGCTGACTATCGGCCGGTAATTTACGGGGATCGCCTCCGGCAGATAACGAACCGTAACTGGCACCGTGATACGCTCTGTATTTTGCGATGATTTTATGACGACCTGTATATAATCGTGCTAATTTTATTGCATTATCAATAGAAGTGGCACCACAAACTGTGAACAAAGCTTTGTTCATGCCTTCGGGAGTTATTGATGCTAATTTTTTGCCTAACTCCCCTCTGATTTTGGTGGCACAACTTGGAGTTGCATAACTTATTTCCTGCATTTGTTTCATAACGGCATCAGTAACACGCTGATCGCCATGACCGATATTTACATTCATCAATCCGCTGGAAAAATCGATATACCGTTTTCCATCGTAATCATACAAGTAAACGCCTTTCCCGTATTTTACGGCAATAGGTGCAATTCCTTTTTGTTTGCTCCAGGAAAACAAGGTATAATCCATGTTGTTCTTAATAATTTCTTCTGATTGTGACATAATATTTTAAATTTAAGATCTTTAATAATTGAACTTTAACGCAATAATTTTAACTCATCCAGTTGGTTTTGGCTTCTGCATTCCATTTTGTGGTGGTTTTCTTCAGTTTAGTCCAAAATCCTATTGAACTTTTTCCGGTTAAATCGCCAACTCCAAATTTTGAGTCATTCCAACCTCCAAATGAGAAAGGTTCTCGCGGAACAGGTACGCCAATGTTCACTCCTATCATACCGGCACTTGCCCGATTGATTACATAACGAGCCATGCCACCATCCTGAGTAAATACTGCAGCAGCATTTCCATACGGATTAGCATTTTCTATTGCCAATGCTTCATCCACGTCTTTGGCTCTGATAATTGAAATTACCGGTCCAAAAATTTCTTCTTTTGCTACGCTCATGTCGCGAGTTACAAAATCAATAACTGTTGCTCCCACATAAAAACCACCTTCTTTTCCTTTAACGATAGTATTTCTACCATCAACCAATATTTTGGCTCCTTGTTTTTCTGCTTCCGTAATATAGTTTTCAATGCGCTGTTGTGCTGCTTTGGATATTACTGCTCCGAGATTTTCACCCGGAATAATTTTTTTTGCTTCTACACAAATTTGGTTGATGATGTTCTCAACATCTCCAACCGCCACCATAACAGAAGCAGCCATACAACGTTGTCCGGCACAACCCGACATAGAAGCTGTAACATTTGTAGCAGTCATGATTGGATGTGCATCCGGCAATACTAACAAGTGATTTTTGGCTCCTCCAAGTGCTAACACTCTTTTTAAACTTGCCGAAGCTCTGGCATATACTATTTTTGCTACTTTTGTAGAACCCACAAATGAAACTGCAACAATTCCCGGATGGTCACAAATCGCTTCAACCATTTCTTTGTCGCCATTTACTATATTTAGAACGCCATCGGGCAACCCGGCTTCTTTTAATAATTCAGCTATCTTAATTGCACTTAAAGGAACTGATTCGGAGGGTTTTAAAATCATTGTATTTCCTAAAACTATAGCGTTTGGAATCGTCCAATTAGGAACCATACTCGGAAAGTTAAAAGGCACAATGGAAGCCACCACACCTACGGGATAATTATCTGTTCGACACTCAACACCACTACTTACTTCCAACACTTCACCTCCGATAAGTTGCGGTAAAGAGCAAGCAAACTCTGTTAATTCCATGCTTTTTTCTATTTCAGCTCTTGCCTCGCCCAATGTTTTTCCGTTTTCTTCTTGTATAAGTTTCGATAATTCCAACATATTCTTTTCCAACAAGGTTCTATATCGATAAAAAATCTGTACCCTTTCTTTGATAGGTGTTTTAGACCAAGTTTCAAATGCTTTTTGTGCTGCAATTACAGCATCATTCAAATCCTCATTGGAGGAAAGAGGAACTTTTGATAATACGCTTCCATCTTCGGGAGCCAATACATCTAAGAATTTATTCGTTTTGCTTGGAATAAACTTTCCATTTACGAAATTTTTTATTTCGGGATACTTCATTTTCTGTGTTTCCATTGTTGTTTTCTTCTGTTAAAAATTAATTTACCTAATATACGTGAGATAATTGTTACTTTTTTTGATTTCTATTTACGCAAAAACTTACGATTACTTGTTAATTTCAGGTCGTAACCTACTGTTTTCAATGTTAGTGACAAAAACTTTTTGTTTTCTAATTATTTGTTATTTAGCCATTTAAAAGAACTTTTTTTATTTTTTTAAGATGAAAAATTAAAAAAAAGAGAATGCAAATCTATGAAAAGAAAATGAATAAATAACCGTTTGATAAATAATAAATAATTCAACCCCAGAAAAAAAATACAAAATTTACGTTAGTTTCATCAGGATAGTAGGTGTAATAGATAAAATAGGAGGAAATCAGTACTCGTAATTAGCGAATTTCACTACAGTATGTCAAATTACTAACTTCGCAAAAAAATCGGCTGGACCTCCAAAGAAGTTCAGCCGAATCATTTTATTTTTTAAAATGTTTTTAGATAACCAACATAGCATCGCCATACACACCAAATTTATACCCTTCTTTTATAGCCAATTCGTATGCTTTCATGATTAAATCATAATCGCCAAAAGCGGCAGTCAGCATGATTAAGGTAGAATAAGGCAAATGGAAATTGGTAATCATGGCATTAGCTACTGTAAAATCATAAGGAGGAAAAATAAATTTATTAGTCCAACCTTCGTACGATTTAATTTTCCCTTCGGTTCCAACAACGGTTTCTAACGAACGCATAACCGTTACACCTACCGCACAGATACTTCTGTTCTCATCATGGGCTTTGTTAACTTTTTCGGCCGTTTCAACCGAAACTGACATTTGTTCTGAGTCCATTTTATGTTTGGTCAAATCTTCCACGTCAATTTCCCTGAAATTTCCCAAACTCATGTGCGAAGTGAGAAAAGTTGTTTCAATTCCTTTGATTTCCATGCGTTTCATCAATTCACGACTGAAGTGCATTCCGGCAGCGGGTACTGAAACAGCACCTTCGTTTTTAGCGAAAATGGTTTGGAAACGATCGGCGTCTTCCGGTTCCACCTTACGGGTTATATTGCGTGGAAGTGGAGTTTCACCCAACGAATACAGTCCTTTTTTAAATTCCTCATGAGTTCCGTCGAACAAGAAACGCAAAGTTCGACCACGTGAAGTTGTATTGTCAATTACTTCAGCCACAATAGAATCATCTTCTCCAAAATATAATTTATTACCAATGCGGATTTTGCGAGCAGGTTCTACCAACACATCCCACAGGCGCATTTCGTGATTTAACTCACGGAGCAAAAAGACTTCTATTTGTGCACCGGTTTTTTCTTTGTTCCCGTACAAACGAGCCGGAAAAACCTTGGTATCGTTGAAAATGAACAAATCGTGCTCGTTGAAATATTCAAGTACATCTTTAAAGGTTTTGTGTTCGATTTTCCCGGTTTTGCGATGCACAACCATTAAACGTGATTCGTCACGATGTTTAGCAGGATATTGAGCAATTAGCTCATCCGGTAATTTGAACTTAAACTTAGATAACTTCATATATTCTTGTTTATTTATTTTGTAATTTAGTTGATCAGTAAATTGGTTGATTAGTTGATCTCAAGCAGTTGAGTATTTAGTATTTCATGCTCAACATAATCAACCAGTTTATCAATTTGCCAACAATCTTCTAATTTTACTTCACCAATGCGTGTTCGTTCCAATCCGATCAGATGTGCACCGCTTCCCAATGCCAGACCAATATCCCGAGCCAAAGCACGAATATAAGTGCCTTTGCTGCAAACTACCCGAATTTTCAGAACGGGAAGCTTAAAATCCAACACCTCAATCTCATCTATAACCAACAACTTGGGTTTTAGTTCAACTTCCTGTCCTTCACGGGCATAATCGTAAGCTCTTTTACCATCGACCTTTACAGCGGAATAAACCGGTGGTACTTGCCATATTTCGCCAACGAAACGTGGAATAATTTCATCTACCAATTTTCGGGTTATTTGCTCTGTCGGATAGGTAGCATCCACAGGCAATTCCAAATCGAACGATGGCGTGGTAGCTCCCAATTCCAGTGTGGCTATATATTCTTTGGTTTGATATTGAAAACTTTCAATGAGTTTGGTTGATTTTCCGGTGCAAATAATCATTACTCCTGTTGCCATAGGGTCAAGTGTACCAGCATGACCCACTTTCAACTTTTTTATTTTCAATGTTTTTTGTAACTTCCACCGCACCTTACTCACCAGATTGAACGAAGTCCATTTTAAAGGCTTCGCAATATAAAACACTTCTCCTTCAACGAAATTCATTAGAATATTAATATATTACCTCGCACGAATATTATCGTTATGATAATCAACCCAACAATTATTCGATAATAACCAAAAAGGCGAAAACCATGTTTTGTCAGAAACGAAATGAATCCTTTAATTGCCACGATAGCAACAAGAAAACCGATAACGTTTCCGATGGCTAATATAGAAATATTCTGTTTAGTAAGTATTTCGGGAGTATCTTTATAAGCGTCCCAAAGACTTTTGGCAAAAGCACCGGCTAATGTTGGTACGGCAAGAAAAAATGAAAACTCAGCAGCGGCTTTCCGTGTAAGTTTTTGTTGCATTCCGCCAATGATGGTTGCTGCACTGCGGCTTATACCCGGCAACACAACTGCCAATACCTGAAAAAAACCAATGAAAAGCGCATTTTTGTTGCTTACCTTTTCTTCCGATTCTATAGTTGGATTTTTGAACCAGTTATCGACAAATAGTAAAATTATTCCACCAAAAAACATGGTACAAGCAATAAATATCGGAGTTCCAATCAATAGATCGATGTGTTTTTTAAATAAAACTCCTAATATTGCCGCAGGAATAAACGCAATAAACAATTTCACATAAAGTTGTAATTTACTGAAATCAAAGAACTTCTTCCAATAAAGAATAATTACCGAAAGGATAGTTCCAAATTGAATATTTTCTATAAACAGTTTTGTAAAATCACTTTTTTCAATTCCCATTAAAGCAGAAACCAATGCCATGTGACCGGTTGAAGATATTGGCAAAAACTCTGTCAGTCCTTCCACAACGGCTAAAATGATCGTTTGAATAAAGGTCATTCCTATTTATTTTTGG
>JADGPS010000133.1 GCA_017882285.1 Paludibacter sp.
GTTATTACAAAAAAATCGGTGATATAATAAAAAAGTATCAGGATGTAGTACTATTCGGACCAACAGATGCCAAAAATGAATTATTAAACCAGATAAAAACTGACCATCTTTTTGAGGGTATTAAAATTGAGGTAAAAAATTCCGATAAAATGACGGAAGCCCAAATGCAGACCTTTGTCAGAGATTATTTTAAATAGTTGATTATTTGTGCAAAAGCATGGCGTCTTAACCACATTTGGCCGGATAGATTACATAAACTGTATCTCACCAAACAACAAGTATTTCAATCCGGGTTTTTGTGGTCAGTTTAATCCGGCCAATTATGGAAAAGGTCTTTTACGATTTGGCTGCGCCGAGCTCGTCACCTGGCGATTCTAATTGAATACTAAACATGCATTTAAGAAAAAGGAACGACCCGGAGCCGGCTCATAAAACCTGTCAGCAGTAGCATTAATTGTAACTGAACTGATATAATGAGTATCAAAGATATTTGAAATGCCACCCGATAGTAACAACTTTGTTTTTTTATCTTTTCCGAAAGAAATTCCATCGTGGCCTATATCCAAATCAAAAATTGCATATGAATTGACATTCGCTGTATTTGCATCGTTGGCGGTAACCTTACCAAAGATTTGAGTCAGCACCGAAGCATAGAGTTTTACAGGTGTATAATACGTAAACTCTGACACTATTCTTGTTGGAGTTATTCCCGGCACTTTATTACCAGAATAATTAATTTCTTTTACTACATAGTTTTTAAAATAAGCATCGATATATGTAAAACTCAGTCTTGTTTTCAATGATGGCAGTGGATAATACAAAAGTGACATCTCAGCACCACGATGAACTGACGAGCCTGCATTTCTGTAATAGTCCTGTCCTCCTGGTGCATCAGGAAGTACCTCGAATGGGATAAGTTCATCCTTTATATTAATGATATAAAAGGTTAAATCATATTGAAAGATTGAATTAGAAGAACCACGAAAGCCTGCTTCATATTCCATCGCATGGGATGGATTAAGATCGGGATTAAAACCACCAACGCCGCCAGGACGATTGGCGAGTTCGGTTGAGGTTGGCGTTTCAAAAGAGGTAGAAATATTAGCGAAACAATTCAGGGATTTTAAAAAGCGATAAACAATTCCCAGGGCGGGACTAACACCTTTCATCATTCTACTTCCAGAATTATTTATATTCTGTGTGGAGGAAATAAAATCAGTTACCCCGAAATACGTTTGGTCATACCGGATGCTTCCGGCAATATCAATCTTTAGGGTAATCGGGACAATTGCCTGGGTGAATAAACCCGTATTAATTACACGTTCATCCTGGTTCAAAAATATATCACCTTGTAATCCACTATTATTTATATAGTTCTTTCTGTTATTAAACCGGAACCCTGCTTCTGTTCCGACACTCAAATCAACCTTTTTGCCCATTATGTCTACATTTCTATCATAAAAAATATCTATTCCTCCCGCATTTTGAGGAAGTTCTATTATTTTACCAACAATCAGATTTCTGACAGAACGGTATGAATCATAAATATTTATCCGAAGAAGTGAAATAGTATCATGACGATGTTTCCATGAAACTGAAGCCTGAAATTGAGTGCCATTTTCTCCGGCATTGTTATTAACGCTTAGAGGATTAGCTAATTTTGGATTTTGTTCAGCTTCCAGTTTTGTCAGAGACCCAGGGCTCAAAGCAACAAAATGTACATAACCTGCATTGATCATTAATATATCAGACGGTGATAAGTTAGAACTCATTTTAACAATAGCCCGGTTAAAATCAGCTTTACTGTGATCCCGGTATCCATTGTAATTAAAGTTTGTGAAACTTCCTGTCACTTTTGTCTTTGCAATTGTTGCTCCAATTGTACCATTCCATCGAAATAAGCCGTCAGAGCCATTTGTTGAAGAAAAGGAAAAATGATATGGCTCTGGGGGAAAGGGTTTTGAATAAAGTTTTAAAACACCTCCGGAAGAATTACCATAAAGTGATGAACCTGGTCCGCGCAAAAGTTCTACATATGACAAATCCTGCAGATCAATCATCTCTAAGTTAGTCTGCCCATCTGCCATGGTTGCAGGAATATCATCTACTATAATTCGAACTCCCCGAACACCGAATTGTGTACGGGCTCCAAATCCGCGGTTTGTAATACGATCACCAACAGAAAGATTGTAACGAGCCTTAACTTCCAAACCTGGAAGACCTGCAACCGCTTCAGCAAGACTCAATCCCTGAATATTTTCCCGTGCTGTCATGACCGCCACACTGAACGGGACAGAACTTTCTTTTACCGGTACACGAAGCGCAGTTACAATAACCGATGAAAGTTGATAAATATGTGATATAGTATCTTTTACTTGTGCCTCAATCTTTCCCGGAAAGAGGAAAATTATTAAGGCAACAGGTAAATATACTTTATAGATTACTATTTTACCAGCCTTACTCACACATAACTTATTCGTTAAAATTATTTTTTAGACGGAAGTGAATAAATGACTATAGATGATCTGCCAATTACAGTTTTAAAAAGATGTCCATTTAGTCCAGTTGCAATAGCAATATACTGTTTTCCATCGATGGAATAAGTAATGATACCTCCTCCGATAGGACCACCTACTTTTTTATTTAATATAATTTTACCTGTAGCAGCATCGAATACCAACAGGTTCCCATCTAAATCACCAGTATAGAGAAGACCGCTTGCAGTAGGAGTAAGGGCTGCAAGCATTGATTTAGGTGCGTGATATTTCCATAAGACTTTACCTGTTTCGGCATTTACTGCAGTTATCCAACCTGACGATTTTTCAACTGGATCTAAATCTCCGAATCCATTAGCAGCACCACCAAAGAGTTTACCAGGTATTGCATTAAGAAGCATCTCCGGATCACCAAGTTTAACGGTTGAAGCCCAATCTACTGATGGCACAAACAGAGCGTTCAAAGTGGGTGAATATGCCGGACCATTCCATTCCACGCCTCCTTGCGTACCAGGCGCAAAACGTGTTCCTTCTTTAGTGATCGGCGCATCAGCGTTAAGAATTGTTGTAACGGCGACCTTATATTTTACATTGGTTAATTTTCGGTCTAAACCATACAGATACCCATCCTTACCTGCAACAGCAACCATTTTTTCTCCTGATTTGGATGTGAATAAAATCGGACTTGATGCCATATCCCAATCATGATAATCGTTTGGAA
>JADGPS010000046.1 GCA_017882285.1 Paludibacter sp.
GTCGTGAGACAGTTCGGTCCCTATCTGTTGTGGGCGCAGGAAATTTGCGAAGGTCTGACACTAGTACGAGAGGACCGTGTTGGACGAACCTCTGGTCTACGGGTTGTTCCGCCAGGAGCACTGCCCGGTAGCTACGTTCGGTTAGGATAAGTGCTGAAAGCATCTAAGCACGAAGCCATCTTCAAGATTAGATTTCCATTGAGGGTCGTGGAAGATTACCACGTTGATAGGTTACAGGTGTAAAACAGAAATGTAGAGCCGAGTAATACTAATTGCCCGATAGCTTTTTTAAAAAGGCCTTGCCCCCTAACCCCCTGAAGGGGGAATTAAAGACAAGTAGCCAACAAACCGCTCTTTACAATTTTCTCTCTTCTTTTTCAATTATCTTATAAAAACCTATAATGCTTACCCGAAATTCCCCCCGCAATTTATCCCGATTTATCGGGAGGGGGATTTAGGGGGCTTCCCACTCAGGTGGTTATAGCGACAGGGTTCCACCTCTTCCCATTCCGAACAGAGAAGTTAAGCCTGTCCACGTCGATGGTACTGCCGAAAGGTGGGAGAGTAGATAGCCGCCATTTTTTTAAAGCCTCATGTAAAGTAATTTACTTGAGGCTTTTTTTTGTTTATAACTTTTCCAAAGTTCCAAACTTTGGAAAAGTTATAAAAATCTATAGGGGAGCTAAATAAAGTGTAGGAGTTTTATTTCAAGAATCCTTTTTCTTTCAGAACATTAAGGAATTTTTCAGAAAAGAATTCATTGTTTTTGCGGGAATACCGGATGTCGGTAAATACTTGTGCCAGTGTTTCTTTTTTGTTTTCTTTGACGAATTGTTTATAGAAATCACTGTTTTCTTTTTCAGAATATAATTTATCAATATCTGCAGGACTGAAACCGTTATAAGTTTCATAATGAACTACTGCATTCAATGGTAAACGGTCAGTTTGCTCAGGAGAATCAGCAGGATATCCAACCGTAATTGTTGTTACAGGAACAACCAGTTTGGGTAATTTAAGGATGTCAATTATTTCACGGGCATTGTAGGTGGTAGTTCCCAGATAACAAATTCCCAATCCAACACTTTCGGCTGCAATACAAAAAGTCTGAGCAGCAATAATTGCATCAATGGCTGATACCATAAACAATTGAAAATTATCATACCCTGGTTCAGCCTGCCGTTGCTCGCACCATTTTGTAAAACGATTGAAATCGGCGCAAAAGGTCAATACAACCGGAGCTTGTATTATCATGGGTTGATTGAAATGAGCCGGTGCTAATTCTTTTTTTAGTTCTTTGTCGGTTGTAACTATGATGCTGTAAGCCTGCATATTTCCAGTATTTGAAGCTCTGCAAGCCGCTTCCAACAGTTGATGGAGTAACTCGGGAGCAATAGATTGGTCGGTATATTTACGTACAGTCCGGTGTTGATTGAGTAAGTCTAACATAAAATAATTTACAATTTAATAATTTACAATTGCAAATAAAACGTTTTTTTATTGAACAAAGATAATGCTTTTGTTCATGAGTTACAAGAATAAAAAAGAGAAACCCCGGCTTAAAAAGCGCTGAGTTTTCTCTTTTTATATCTATCGTATTAAATTATCTAATAATGATAACTGTTCACTGATAAATGAAATTACAGTACTCCCTGAGCAAGCATAGCCTTTGCCACTTTCATAAATCCGGCAATATTAGCTCCTTTCATATAGTTAATATAACCATCGGCTTCGCGACCGTGTTTCACGCATTGGGAATGAATTTCGCTCATGATCTGATGTAAACGTAAATCAACTTCCTCAGCAGTCCATGTTAAATGCATAGCATTTTGAGACATTTCAAGTCCTGAAGTGGCCACACCTCCTGCATTTACTGCTTTGCCCGGTCCGAACATAATTCTATGTGAAAGAAATAATTCTATGGCTTGCGGTGTGCATCCCATATTGGATATTTCCCCGATACAAATCACGCCATTATGAATCAAAAGTTTTGCATCTTCCTCATCTAATTCGTTTTGGGTGGCACAAGGCAAAGCAATATCCACTTTTAATTCCCAAGGACGACGGTTTGGAACAAAAATGGCACCATATTTATCGGCATAGGGTGAAACAATGTCATTACAGGTAGCTCTTAGTTCAAGTAAATAATCGATTTTTTCACCTGAAATACCTTTTTCATCATAAACATATCCATCAGGTCCAGAAATCGAAACTACTTTAGCGCCTAGTTCAGTTGCTTTTAGTGCTGCTCCCCAGGCAACGTTTCCAAAACCTGAAATAGCAATTGTTTTATTTTTTAAATTCATTCCGGCAGTTTCGAGCATTTGTTTTACAAAGTATAATCCACCAAAACCGGTAGCTTCAGGTCGGATAAGCGATCCGCCAAATTCAAGGTTTTTTCCGGTAAGAACTCCTGTATTCACTCGTGCCAATTTACGGTACATGCCATATAAATAACCAATTTCACGCGCACCAACTCCAATATCACCCGCAGGCACGTCTGTTTCAGCCCCAATATGTGGCCACAATTCAACCATAAATGCCTGACAAAACCGCATAACTTCTGCATCTGATTTTCCACGTGGATTAAAATCTGAACCTCCTTTAGCTCCTCCCATTGGTAAAGTTGTCAGTGCGTTTTTGAATATTTGTTCAAATCCTAAGAATTTGAGGATAGATAGATTTACCGATGAGTGAAAACGTAAACCACCTTTGTACGGTCCGATAGCATTATTGAATTGAATACGATATCCCAAATTTACCTGAACTTCGCCCCGATCATCGATCCAAGGAACTTTAAAAGTAAATATTCTATCAGGTTCAACTAATCGTTCTGCTATTTTAGCTTTTTCAAATTCAGGATGATCGTTGTAAACATCTACTATGGTGCTTAATACTTCACTTACTGCCTGTAAATACTCTGTTTCGCCGGGATGTTTTGCCTCAAGCGATTGCATCAGTTTTTTAATGTCCATACAAAATTGGTATTTTAAAATAAAGTTATAGAAAAATTATTATGATAACTTCCAAAAAAAATAAAACCAGTTGTAATTGTCAAAGTGAAAGCTAATATCCGATAATTAACGGTAAAATAGTAAATTTAGTTACTAAATGGCAATTTATCCTTATTTCTTATGACAATTAGATTTAAGTGCAAGTTTAAGTGTTTTATTCGTGATTATCAAACATTTTGAGGTATTTTTTTAATTAGTAATTTATTGAAATTTCCAATCTTTTATTACTTTCACCAATTTGATAATAATACTTCTAGTTTTAGACTTATAATTTTACAAAATGAACAAAATTACGTACGAAAATTTTAAATCAGTAGAAGGTTAAATAATGTTCCATATTTTAACAATATTCAATAATTCAGATTTTTTAATTCAAAATACGTTTTTGTTTTTATAACGTATGGTCATTCGTCTTCCACAATAAAATTTTGTATCTTTGTGCCCACTCTAAAAGTCTCTACTAATGAGGGATTAAAAATAAATTTAGTAAAAAAAGCAATACTTTAGGTGAAAAAAGTTGTCATTTGTTTTTTATTTTTAGTGGAAATAATTTTCGTTTCTGCTCAGGTTCCCCCAAATTACAGATTTGTAAAAACATGGAGAATAATAGATCGTTTTGGAGTGGTCGATTCAATTCCTGTTGATACTGTTCCACTCAATTATCAGATTTCTAATCCAATAGACAGATTTAGTATTGCTAATTCATATAATGGTAATTTGGGTTCACCGATTCAATCCAAACTTTATTTCGATCGTCCGGCAAGCAGTGATTTTATTTTCACAAATGCCTATTATCCTTATTTGATAAATATTAATCATGCTACGTTTTACAACACGAAAACGCCGTTGAGCAACCTGGATTATAATACAGGTGGCTCACAGTACCGCGATGAAGATCATGTAAAGTTCTTATTTACAGCTAATATCAAAAAGAATTTTAATATTGGAACTACACTTGATTATACTTATGCGCCAGGCGAATACAGCAATCAGGCAACTCAAAGATTTTCTGGTTCATTATTCGGAAGTTATCAGGGAAAACATTATTCGGCAACCGCCTTATTTGCTACAAATGATTTGAGTAATTACGAAAATGGCGGTATTGTTAAAAGCACTGATATCACGTTTCCAATTGCCGGTGTTTTACCCATTGATATTCCTACCAATATTACCGGTTACTCAAATTTTAAACAAAATCAAATATTTTATAATCAGCAATATAGCATTGGTTTTGAAAAACAGATTAAAACGAGCAAAGATTCTGTCAAAACGGAATATGTCCCCGTCACCCGATTTGCACATACTTTAAAATATGACGATGTACGAAAGCGATATTTTGAAGAGCAAGTCGTTTCAACTCCATTTTATGTAAATACTTATCTTCCTTTTTCATTTACAAATGATTCTTCTGCTATCCAAACACTTAGCAATACATTTTCTGTAAGTATGGCTGAAGAATTTAATAAATGGATGAAATTCGGATTGACAGCATTTATCGAAAATGAAATTCAGAAATACACTTTTAATAAAGATTCGTTGGTCAATAGCATGTTTCAATCTACAACAAAAGTGGGTGGAATTTTGTCAAAGCAACATGGACAACGTTTTACTTACAAAGTATTGGGTGAGTTAAGTTTTTTGGGCTATAAAGCCGGTGATTTTAAATTGGAAGGAAATGTCGGTGGATTTTTTAAACTATGGAAAGATACTATTTCTTTGACTGCCAATGGTTTTGTAAGAAGTGATAAACCCTCCTATTTTCTCCAACAGTATCAATCCAATCATTTTCGTTGGGAGAATGATTTTGCAAGTGTGTATCGAACGCATCTTGGTGGAACTTTTTCTATTCCTACACGTTCTTTTTCATTGAATGTGTCCGTTGAAAATATTACTCAATATATTTATTTTGATACAGATGCTTTACCGGCACAGTTTTCAGGTAATATTCAAGTATTCGCAGCTAATTTGAAACAAGATTTTCATGTAGGAAAATTTGCTTTGGAAAATAACGTGGTCTATCAGTTGAGTTCGCATCCCGGAATTTTACCACTTCCAGATTTTACACTTTATCATAATTTATATTATAATGATTTATGGTTTAAGGTTTTGACTATTCAGTTAGGAGTCAATTTACGTTATCATACTGCCTATTACGCACCAACTTATATGCCTGCCACAGGTCAGTTTTATAATCAAACGACTACCAAAATCGGAAATTATCCGGCTCTAAATGCATATATAAATTTACATTTGAAACGCACTCGTTTCTTTGTTGAGTATTATCATGTAAATAACCTATTTATGAATGGAGCTTATTTTTCGATGCCGAATTATCCAATTGATCCGGCTAATGTAAAGCTCGGTGTTTCGTGGAATTTTTATGATTAAAAGGGAACAAATAACGCATATTTTCGACAGTAAGAAAATACTTGATTCGAAATTACTTATTCAAATAGGAATTGCTATCTTATTAATAGTCATTCTATTAATAAGTTTTATAACTTTTAGTAATTCAAGGAATAGAATTCATGATTTGCCCGGTATTATTAAATCGGGACGGTTAACCGTGTTGACAGATAGCAGTAGCACGGGTTTTTCGGTAAAAAATGATAGCATATTCGGATTTCAATACGAAATTGTTAAAGCATTTGCTGACAGTTTAGGAATAGAACTGGTAATCTCTGAACAAAATGATTTAAAAACAGGGATACAAGGATTGAAAAATGGTGATTATGATATCATTGCAAGTTTTATTCCAATCACTACCGAATTGAAAAAAGATGCTTCATTTACAATTCCATTAATTACATCGAGGCAGGTTTTAGTTCAGCGATTGAATACCGATTCTGTTCAAACAAAGCATATTACGAAACACAGTCAGTTAGCTAATGATACAATTTATATTCCTGAAAATTCTCCCTTTAGAATGAGATTGGTGCATCTTTCAGATGAAATTGCCAGTCCGATATATATTATAGAAATGAAGAATATAAATCCGGAACAAATGGCTCATTTAGTGGCAATTGGAAAAATTAAATATACAATTTGTGATGAACAAATTGCTCAAAAGCTTAAGAAAATTTATCCGATTTTGGATGTATCCATACCTATTGGGTTTGCGCAACAAGAAGCATGGATTGTAAATCCAAAATCAAAGAAATTACTCCAGAAACTAAATGAATTTTTGAATGATTTTATAGGAAGTTCAGCTTATTGGACTCTTTATCAGAAATATTATTAATGTGTCAATGTGCTAATTAACCAACCAACTACAATATGCCTTTAAATATCCCCGTAACCTTGCCGGCAGTTGATGTTCTTCGAGAAGAAAATATCTTCGTGATGGATTCGGAACGCGCTTCGAGTCAGGAAATTCGTCCGCTTAAAATCGTGATTTTGAATTTAATGCCGATAAAAATCACTACTGAAACGGATTTGATCCGCTTACTTTCAAATTCACCATTGCAGATTGAAATAGACTTTTTGCACATGGAAAGTCATACTTCTAAAAATACACCCATTGAGCATCTAATGACTTTTTATAAAACTTTTGAAGAAATAAGTCAGAGCAATTACGATGGATTAATAGTGACAGGTGCTCCCGTTGAGTTGATGGAATTTGAAGACGTAAATTATTGGCCTGAATTGACCAAAATTTTCGATTGGGCTCGTGTACACGTTACTTCCACATTCTTTATTTGTTGGGCTGCGCAAGCCGGTTTGTACCATTATTACGGCATCCCGAAATATCCGCTTAATGCTAAAATGTTTGGAGTATTTGAACACAAAACCTATAATCCACAGAATCCTATTTTTCGTGGTTTTGATGATATTTTTTACGTCCCTCACAGCCGCTACACCGAAGTGCGTGCAGAAGATATTTTGAAAAATCCTGAACTGACCTTACTTTCTGAATCGCCGGAATCTGGCGTGTATATGGTGATGGCGCGTAACGGTCGTGAGTTCTTTATCACCGGACATTCCGAATATTCGCCTTGCACATTGGATACTGAATATAAACGCGATTTGGCAAAAGGACTTCCTATCAATATGCCCCAAAATTATTACAGAAACGATGACCCGAACAATGAGCCATTAGTACGTTGGCGGAGTCATGCCAATTTGCTGTTCACTAACTGGCTGAACTACTTTGTTTATCAGGAAACTCCGTATGATTTGACGAAAATACACTAAAATAGTCCCTAACCATAAAGGGGAATTATGTTAGAACTGTCAATTAATTTGCATTGATGAATAAAGAAAAAAAAGATGAAACTAACTCTTGTTCCCCTTTAGGGGTTAGGGGCTATTCTGTCGAACTTCTTTCTCCAGCCAAAAATCTTGAATGTGGACTAGCTGCCATTAATCATGGGGCTGATGCCGTGTATATCGGTGCATCACATTTTGGTGCGCGCTCCGCTGCCGGAAACTCAGTCGAAGATATTGCTGTGTTGGTTGAATATGCGCACAAATTTCGTGTAAAGGTGTTGGTGGCTGTAAATACCATCCTTACTGATGAACAATTACCGGCAGCTGAAAAGTTGATATGGGAAATTTACAATGCAGGAGTAGATGTGTTGATTGTGCAGGATATGGGCATTCTGAAGTTGAATTTACCGCCTATTGCACTTCATGCCAGTACACAAACCGATAACCGGACCGTTGAGAAAGTGAAGTTTTTGCAGGATGTAGGTTTTTCGCGTGTCGTATTGGCGCGTGAGCTGACTTTGAAACAAATTTCGGAAATTTCATCGCAAACCGATGTAGAACTGGAAGCCTTTGTGCATGGGGCTTTGTGCGTGAGTTACAGCGGTCAGTGTTATATGAGTCAGGCTAATTGTGGACGCAGTTCCAATCGTGGTCAGTGCGCTCAGTATTGCCGTTTGCCATATCATTTGCTGGATGCAGATGACAATATATTGGTAAAAAACAAGCATTTACTTTCGTTGAAAGACCTGAATTTATCTTGTTCGCTGGAAGAAATGATGGATGCAGGTGTGACTTCGTTTAAAATTGAAGGACGATTGAAAGATGCAGATTATGTGAAGAACATAACGGCTTATTATAGACAAAAATTAGATGCTATAATTGATAAAAGCACTTGTTATCAACGTGCTTCGGCCGGACGAACGACCATTTTATTTGAACCGAACCCTGAGAAAAGTTTCCGCCGTGGTGCCACCGATTATTTTTTGCACGATCGTAAACCTGATATTGTTCAAATGGATACGCCAAAATCGATGGGTGAAGCGATAGGAAAAGTGAAGGAAATTGGTGATTATTATTTCACCATGTCGAGTGCCGAAAAATTAAATAATGGTGATGGACTTTGTTTTATCAATAAACAGGGCGATTTAACCGGATTTCGCGTTAATCGTGTGGAAATCCCCTCTCACAGGGGAGAGGGGCAAGGGGTGAGGTGTTTTCCTGCCGATATGCCACGAATGGATACGGGTGTATTCTTATACCGTAATCAGGATCAGGCTTTTGAGAAAATTATGAAAGGAAAAACCGCTGAACGAAGAGTGGGAGTGGAGATACTTTTCAAAGAAATACCAACGGGTTTCGCAATTCAACTGACTGATGAAGAAGGCATTTCAACAACTTTCGAAGCAACTTGTGAAAAGCAACCGGCACAAAAACCGGAAGCGGTGAACGATAATATTAAAAATCAACTGTCAAAGCTTGGTAATACCATTTATGAAGCAACTGATATTCAGATTGAAATAAGTTCACCTTGGTTTTTTCCTGCTTCGCAATTAAGCGAGTGGCGCCGGCAATCTGTTGAAAAACTAGATGAAGTGAGAAATCAAGCTTATATTAGAATTTCCAAACATGAAGCAAAACCTGCCACTTTCCCAATAAAACAACTGACTTATCTTGGGAATGTAACCAATAAACTTTCTGAAGCATTCTACCTGGAACATGGTGTGGAAGAGGTAAAACCCGGATTTGAAGTGAAAGCGGAGGAAGGTGTGCCTTTGATGTTCACCAAACATTGCATTAAATCCACTATGGGCTGGTGTCCGAAAGAAGGCTACAAAGCAACATTCAAAGAACCATTATATCTGAAAAATAATGATCAGATGTATAAATTGACATTTGATTGTAAAGCGTGCGAAATGCAAATTTCGAAGGCATAAAAGAAAAGCTCTAAATCAGAATTTTGTCTGGATTTAGAGCTTTTTACTTTATGAACCTGCATGCCGCAGGCAAGCTTTCAAACTTTATGAACTGATTGTTTATTTATTCTGAATCGCTTCTACGATTTTAGTTTCCAACTCGGCCGCTAATTCAGGATTGTCTTTGATAAGTTGTTTAGATGCATCGCGTCCCTGAGCCAGTTTGGTATCACCGTAGCTGAACCACGAACCGCTTTTCTTGATAATTCCATATTCCACACCAAGGTCAATTATTTCACCTGTTTTCGAGATTCCTTCGCCGTACATAATGTCAAATTCGGCTTTACGAAATGGTGGTGCCACTTTGTTTTTCACAACTTTCACGCGGGTTTGGTTACCGATTGCTTCTTCACCATCTTTCAACTGACCGATTCGACGAATATCCAAACGAATTGAAGCGTAGAATTTCAATGCGTTACCACCGGTTGTTGTTTCAGGATTACCAAATACGACGCCGATTTTTTCGCGCAACTGATTGATAAAAATACAGGTTGTATTCGTTTTGCTGATATTGGCTGTCAATTTACGCAACGCCTGGGACATCAAACGAGCTTGCAATCCCATTTTTGAATCTCCCATATCGCCTTCAAGTTCTGCTTTTGGAGTCAATGCTGCAACAGAGTCAATAACAACAATATCCACAGCCGACGAACGAATCAATTGATCGGCCACTTCCAACGCTTGTTCACCGTTATCGGGTTGCGAAATAAGTAATTCTTCAATATTTACGCCCAATTTTTCAGCATAAAAACGGTCGAATGCATGTTCTGCATCAATAAATGCAGCAATACCACCTGCTTTTTGAGCTTCGGCAATGGCATGAATAGCGAGAGTAGTTTTACCTGATGATTCAGGGCCGAAAATTTCGATAACGCGTCCGCGTGGATAACCGCCAACTCCCAACGCTATGTTTAAGCCGATGGAGCCTGTAGAAATAAAGGAAACATCTTCCACTTTGGTGTCGCCCATTCGCATAATAGTACCTTTTCCGTGGTCTTTTTCAATTTTATCCATTGCCAGTTGCAATGCTTTCAGTTTGTCTGAGGATGGTGAATTTAACACCTCAGGAGTTGTTTTTGCCATAATTTATTCGTTTTATTTATTTGTATTTATAAGTTCTTCAATTTTTGAAATAAATTCTTTTGAAACAGGTAGGAGCCTGATTACAGTTTCTTTATCAAAATCAAAAAAATCATTGTAATCTCCTTTATGTCTTTTTTCAAATAAATCAGTATAATGTTTTGCCAGGTTTTTATCAAATTTGCCTGTTTTTACAAATAGCTTACCAAATAGTTGTCTAACACCTGTATGGCTTGAACTTTCAATTCCGTGTTTAACTAATAAAGCACTGACTGCATAAAAACAAGCATAGTACATTCTGTTTATTGCGATATTCCAAAATTCATTTTGAATTTGAACTTCTACCTCGGCAATAGTTTCTTTTGCTTTTTGGATTCTGTATATAGAATAATCTTCAGGTTTATATTCGGTCATAACAAAACCCCTTCTTGCATTACATTTCTATAAAAAGGCGTGATTTTATATTTAAAATTCCATTCATTTTCAGAATAAACCATTGGACTGATAATTTCACCAGTTTCAAATTCTAAATCGTAAAGAGGGAATGTAATTTCTCTTTCAAGATCCGAAGTTATTTTATCTTTGTTTATTAAAATCAGTACATCCCAATCAGAATTTTTTCGATTAGTGCCCTTTGCTCTCGAACCATATAAATAAATTTTAGCAGATGAATCTTTTTCAGTGACTAATCTTTTGATTTCCGTTAATATGTTTACTGACTGTTTCATAATTATAAAACACAAAGATAAACAATTTTCTATTTTAATACTTCTAACTTTGCAAATTTCAATAATAAAGATTTCAACCCTTTTTCTCCAAAGTCAATATCGGCTTTTTCATTGCCATTTACTATGCTGGTTTCCAACACTTTTCCAATGCCAAAGACACTGTGTTTTACATAAACTCCGATTGGAATGGAAATATTTTCTGTTGTAATTTTATCACCGCCCGAGTTGCTTAATTTCACCATTCGTTTTGGGGTTGCAGGTATATTATTTCCCCTGAAAATAGGTTTAGAAAATGAACTTTGGAAGCGATTACGTTCCGTTTCCAAATCGTCGTCCCAATCTCCGATTCGGGTTTGTTTTGGTTTTGCTTCCGGAGGCATTTCAAGGTATTGTTCGTCAATGTCTTTTATAAACCGACTTGGATTGGAGAAATTTGTTTTTCCATTTCGAAAACGCGATTTTGCAAAACTGATAAAGCAAAGTTCTTCTGCACGGGTAATTGCGACGTAAAACAATCGGCGTTCCTCTTCCAATTCCCGCTCGCTTTGAGTGCAAAACGGCGAAGGAAAGAGTTCTTCTTCCATTCCGACAATAAAAACCGCTTTAAATTCCAATCCTTTAGCTGCATGAACAGTCATCAAAGTAACTTTGTCTTTGTCTGATTCCTTGTCTGTATCCTGATCGGTAAGCAGCGAAACTTCCGATAAAAAGTCGGACAGGAGAGCGGTTGGTTCTCCGTCAACCAGCTTGGATTCACAGAACTCGTGAATGGCTTTTAAAAGTTCCTGCACATTTTCCTGCCGACTCATGCTTTCAGGTGAATGGTCGGTGAAAGTATCACTTATTACACCGGATGTTTTGACTATGCTGTTTGCCAAATCGTATGCGTTTTGAGTTGAAATCTGCTCAGCAAATACATCAATCATACTCCGGAATTGAGCCAGTTTATTAGCCGTTCCGGCATTCACAGGCAGATTATATTTCAGCATATCTGTAAGCACTTCCCAGGCGCTTACGGCATGAAGTTGAGCACATTCGATTAGTTTATTGATAGTAGTATCGCCGATGCCGCGAGCAGGAAAGTTGATAATGCGTTTCAACGCTTCTTCGTCGTTCGGATTGCAAACCAAGCGACAATAGGCAATCACATCCTTGATTTCTTTGCGTTGGTAAAACGACAAGCCACCATAAATACGGTACGGAATGCTTTGCTTACGCAATGCCTCCTCCATTACACGCGATTGCGCATTAGTGCGGTAGAGAATGGCAATATCCTGACAAAGATAATTACTTGTAAAACGCAAATCGGAAATATAGTTTGCAACAATAAAACCTTCTTCAAAATCGGTAAAAACACTCAGTATTTTAATCGGGTTTCCCGTTTCTTTTTCCGAGAAAACCGTTTTACGAATTTGTTGCGCATTTTTGTCAATCAGGCTATTGGCGGCATTGACGATAGTTTGTGTGGAGCGATAATTTCGTTCCAACTTGAAGATTTGGGCGTTGTGATACGTGTTTTTAAACTGCAGAATATTATCAATATTCGCCCCGCGAAATGAATAAATGCTTTGTGCATCGTCACCCACCACGCAGATTTTCTCGTGTTGTTCAGCCAGCTTTTTTACAATCAGGTATTGAGCAAAATTGGTATCCTGATACTCGTCCACTAAAATGTATCTGAAAATTTGCTGGTATTTTTGAAGAATAGTTGGATTATTTTTGAAAAGCACATTGGTTTGCAACAATAAATCGTCAAAATCCATCGCATCAGCCTGTTTGCAACGGGTGCAGTAGATTTTGTAAATGTCTTTCGTCAACGGAACGCGCGACGCATTATCGGCTTTAATCAAATCGGTATTTGCCAGATAGGCTTCGGGCGTAATCAGATTATTTTTTGCATACGAAATCCGAGATTGTACAAAACCATGTTTATATGTTTTGTCGTCGAGTTTCATCTCTTTTACAATGCTTTTTATCAGACTTTTTGAATCAGCAGAATCATAAATAGTGTAATTCTTTGAATAACCGATTAATTCCGCCTCGGAACGAAGAATGCGTGAAAAAATGGAGTGAAATGTTCCCATCCAAAGGTATCGGGCAGTTTTTTCGCCTACCATGGTGGCAATGCGCTCCTTCATTTCGCGGGCAGCTTTGTTGGTAAAAGTCAATGCCAAAATGGAGGATGGTGCCATTCCTGTTTTGAGCAGGTAAGCTATTTTGTAAGTCAATACGCGCGTTTTACCCGATCCGGCACCGGCTATTACCAGTGAAGCTCCGTCGGTATATTCAACCGCACGGCGTTGACTATCATTCAATTCGTTTAAGAAAGGAAAATCCATGTTTTATAATGTGCTAATGTGCCAATGTGCTAATTTGCCAATAAAAGAAGCTGAAATTAATTTTAAAACTGAGAATTGAAGGTAATTTTGCGAAGCAAATAACGCCGAAGGCAAATATCAATTAATATCTCAGTTTCATCTGCAAAGTTAGCAAATTGATTCGTTTCCCGCTAAAATAGTTTTCAACAACTTGAAGTTTGACAAAAAGCAGTAACTTTGTATCCAAAATGGTTAATTGTTGAACTGTTTAATTGATATTAATAATCGTTTATTTGTTTACTTTCATGTAACTCGTAACTAATAAAAACATGAAAAAATTCAGTCAGTGGATATTTAAAATGATAGGTTGGAAAGCCGTAGTGACTATTCCCGAACCACCAAAAAGTGTGATCTGCGTTGCGCCTCATACCAGTAATTGGGATTTCTTTATAGGAAAATTCTTTTATTGGTCACTTGGTCGTAAGTCAGGATTCTTAATGAAAAAGTCCTGGTTTTTCTTTCCGATGGGGAATTTGCTTCGCAGCATGGACGGCATTCCGGTTGACAGAAGCAAACGCACTTTAGTAACTGATCAGGTGGCTGCTGAATTCAATAAACGGGAAACTTTTCACGTTGCTATTACGCCTGAAGGTACCCGAAGTTTGGTGAAAAAATGGAAAATGGGTTTTTATCATATTGCCCTGAAAGCCAACGTGCCTATTCAATTGGCTTACATTGATTATGCAAAAAAAGAAATGGGAATTACCGAAATCTTTTATCCTACCGGCGACGAAAAAGCTGATTTAAAAAAGATTCAGGCGTTTTATAAAGGCATAACTGCTAGAAATCCTGAAAAATTTAATATTAGTTTGTAGTCGGTAGAAAATATTAGTTAGTAGTTGGTAGTTAATAGTCGGTAGTAATATCGCGAACGGAGTATGCTAATATCGTCGAAGACAAATATCGTAAGCGAAGCGAACAAATATCATGAAAATTTCTTTAATTCAAGACACCATTTTCTGGGCTGATAAAGCTGCAAACCTGCAAAAAACAGGGGAACAACTGACAGCATTAGCCGGACAAACCGATTTGGTGGTGTTGCCCGAAATGTTCACCACCGGATTTTGCACCAACGAACTCCATTTAGCTGAAACAATGGATGGTGAAACGGTTCAGACTTTACGCAATTGGGCGGTGAAATACCAATTAGCCATTACGGGAAGTTTTATTGCTACTGAAAATGAAAATGTTTATAATCGGGCATTTTTTGTATTTCCTTCGGGAGAAATACGGACCGCCGATAAACGCCATCTTTTCAGTATGGGCGGTGAACACAACCATTTTTCGGCAGGGAATAAACGCATGATGGTGAATTATTCCGGACTAAATATCTGCGTCCTTGTCTGTTATGATGTTCGTTTTCCGGTATGGTCACGGAATGTGAATAATGAATACGATTTGTTGATTTACCCGGCTAACTTTCCTCAAACCCGCATTACAGACTGGGAAATTCTGTTACAAGCGCGTGCCATCGAAAATCAATGTTATGTTTGCGGAGTGAATCGGGTAGGAGTGGACGGGTTGGGAATAAACTATAACGGACATTCTGCATTGCTCGACTTTAAAGCTGCTCCCCTGCTTACTTTCCCTGAAAACAAATCCTCAATTCAAACGGCTGAACTTAGATTAGAACTTTTACAAAACTACCGTGAAAAATTTGCTGTGTGGCGGGATGCGGACAGGTTTGAAATCAACTGATAGGTACTATATTACAATTATTTTCATTTCGTTCATCACGTTTGTTAAAGCCATCTTACAGATATAAACTCCCTGTGAAATTTGATGATCCCGATTCCATTTTACTGAATAATTTCCACTCGATTGATTCGCATTTACGATAGTTTTTATTTTCTGTCCGGCAAGATTATAAATGCTGATGTCAATGGTTTCTGTTTTTGAAAGGACATAACTTATTGTTGCGGAATCGGAGAAAGGATTTGGGTAAATTTTAAATGTAGGAGTATCAATATTGACTTCTTTTACGTCTGCGAATGTTGAATTTTCATAAATCTTAGCCGTATCCATATTGCTGATTTGGATATTATCAAACCAAAATGATTTACCTGCCAAACTTCCTTGTTCGGCTACAATATCGAAACGATCAACGGCTTTCCAGTCGAACAAGCCGGTAGCATTGTACCACGAACCGTTGTCCCACGAGCCACCTTCCGAAAAGCTCGAAAGCGGAATGTAGATTTTATGCCATTTGCTATCCCAACTGACTTTTGTTTGATCCAGGGTGTAATTCATACGCCAGGGATAATCGGTACTGCCGGTTTTCGTATCAATAAAGCGCAAGTCGAAACTTGTCCCTGTACTGTTACCCCTGACCAGCAGACTAAGAGCATAATTTTGTGCTCTGAGAGCGGATAAATCTTTATCAGGAGCAAAATTAAATCCGACGGTTCCATACTGAGTGCACCCATTCCAATACAGGCAATAATGGTCGTTGTTTGGTTTGCTGTTCGAATAAAAATCAACCATTCCACCACTCGCATTACTTGATTCAAAAATCTTTTCCCCGATATAATCAGAATAAATATTGAATCCAACCGAATCGGGCTTCAAAATATAAACCTGCTGTGGAGGCACATTCAGACCCAGTGAAGTAAGCAACGGAGTGTTTAAATCGTAATTGAACTGTTCATTCGAGCCTTTTTTAAACAACCCGAAACCGCCCTGATAATCCCAGGTAGTACATGCAATACCTTTCGATTCGAGATAATTTCGAACTTCACCGTACCAGTAAACCCGGTCGGTATTGTTGCTGTTCAGATTATAAACACCAAATTCACCGCAAAATAAGTTTACATTTCTTTCCGTTTTAAATGCCACGGCAATATCAATAAGCGATCTCACTTTAGCAACCGTTCCATCATTTCTGTAATTTGTTAATCCATTGGCAACCCAGGTGCCCACAAGATCTGCGGGAACGGAAGGCATAGTAGCGGCATTATACGGAAAAGGCACACCGGCAAGCGACCCCATCGAAGGCACAGGCCAAGTGGCACCCTGATGCGTGAAAACAAACGGATCGTAAAAATGGAAGGTATACAAGAGGTTCGTGTCGGTATAATAAGGAAGCGATGCCAGTTCGGTATAGCTATTGTAACCTGCTCCGCCTACCATGATGGTGTGCTTTCCATCCACTGCCCGAATGGAATTGATAGCTGCCTGCTGAATACCGCCCCACACAGCGGTGGTCAATGATCCATTTGGCTCGTTTAATATTTCGTACAGAATATAGGTTGAACGGTCTTTGTAATGCGTTGCCATTTGTGACCAAACCTTGGTAAGTACTGATTGCAGATTTGCATTTTTGCTTGCCAAATCGTCGTTAGTATGATTATCGATAATCAGATAGAGTTGCAAATCTTCCGCCCAACTTACAGCCTGATCCAGAAACTCGTAAAACAAAGGATCAATGGTGTAATCGGGACTGCCGGAGGTCATGTAAAACAAATTAATGGGCAGCCTGATGACATCACACCCCAGACTCTTAATGTTCTGAAAATCTTTTTTAGTGTACTTCGAAAACTGAATCTGACGGGTACCGGAAGTTTGAAACCAACCTGTCAGATTAACGCCACGGCTAAAGGGAGTTTGTGCATAGGTCAATTCTATTGTCCCGAAAATAAAGAGAAATGTAATAGCTAATGTGATTTTTTTCATGCTGAAATTTTTTATTTGTTACTTTAATTGCTGACAGGTCCCGATAGCCATCGTGGATAGAAATAAATCCCACCAACCAAGCCGCACCTTTTGATCATTTAATGATTATTGTATATCCCCGAGGACAGGGTACGCTTCGCTAAACTTGCGCTAATTGAGGTACTAAAATAATTTTAATCTCCAATTATCTTCTTCTGTATAATCAATCCATTCATGATTTGAGTTCAAAGAAAACTTGTTTTCTAATATATACTTACTATACCGTTCATCAAAAAAATTAGCTAGCTCATCAATAGAGTTCATTTTCTCAATTATATCATTATCATCGTAAATGAATAAATTATCAAAACTTTTTAATCGATCAGAACAAGAAGATAACCCTTCATCAAAAGACAATATATATTCTTTTAAATCCCCACAAAATCTTAAAAAAACAATCTCTGGGCACTTTGTTTGTGATATTTCAAGAAGAAGCTCTTTAATGTCTATATTCCCAATAGAGCCAATGACAAACGGAATAGTCAAACCATATCGTTTTCTATTTCGACACCAATACTCAACAAGTAAATACCATTTGGGTGGTTCTTTCATTAATAAAGTTATTAAAAGTTTACATTTTCAAGTTGTTTTATTTGCAAAGTGCCAGGATATATTCTGTAATACACTATGACTTCTCTATCATCTTTCCCGACACTCCAATAGGTGTATTCTCGTTTAACATGAATTCCGGCAGCATTTTGATTCTTTATAATTGTAATAGAACCAAGTTGAGTCGCACTTTCATCAAGAAGAATACATAACATTTCTTCAAGGGGGAAAATAATTATTCTACCATCTTCTAAGAAATAAAAATATGAATCTTTGTATTGGATGTCGGGAGTGAATCGACCTTTCTTCTTGAATTTATCTTTTGCCAGAAATTCAAAATACTCTATAGCACTAACTTTGTATTTCGGTTCTATTTCTACACATATTTGGTAATATTCTTCTATTAATCTTTTAAGTTCGAAAAATATTTCTGATTCTCTCTTATTCAAAAGGCATAACGCTGAACTAAATGAATTCTCTAATGCATCCAATGCATTATAAAAATAGAAAGTCAAATCAAGCCTTTTATCAATCCCACTTCTTTGTCTTTCAAGTACACTGACTAGATGATACACCTCAGATTCAATGTATTTTGACTTTAAAATACTATTATCAAATTGGCTGATTTCTAAAAGGATTTGATTTATTTTGTCGAAACTCTTTTCAAACAAAGTAATTCTCACTGAATAACCAACATCAACTAATTCCATAACATTTAATTTAAGGGGGGCTTTATTTAAATTTTACTACTTCTATATCAAAAAGAAATTCAATATTTTGTATAGAAGCAACAATAATTTCATCTGACTTATCTAAAGTTCCGTTAATATTAGGTAAAACTTTAAATAAATCAACGTCATAGTTTTCATTTATTCTTTGTTCGTGTGCCTTAATATCTTTAGTTGACATTATACAACTTAAAGAATCTTTATCGTTTTTTTTACCATTGGGATAATATTTTACTGGCCAAAAATCATCGAGGCTAAATGTAAAATTGTTTTGATCTAAATAATTAAACTTATCCATTTGTGTATTAAATTTAAGTGTCAAAATTTACCACTAAAGCACCAAATTACTCCGTGAGTCTTCGTGTACTTAGTGCCTTCGTGGTTAATGTTCCTTTTTAGGAATCAGGGGTCCCTTGCTGCCGCACGATTGTATCGTGTGGCATTACTTCAGGTGCGAGCGTTTTGTCTAAAAATCTTGATAACATATTCTTTCTCCCACACGATGCAATCGTGCGGGAGCACTGACGACTAACAAACAAAAACTCCTGAATATATGAAATATGAAACATACTCAGTAATTTGAGTAGCAAAGTTAAACGATTGGTTTGAAATATCCTACCTTTTTTGAGAATATTTTTTAATTAATTTATATAAAAATTGTGAGATGCTTATTTGGTGCGGGTTTTGAATAATTCCGACAATTTATCATCAACTGTTCTGTTATTTCGGTAGATTTCTCTATTTTTGTAGCTGATAAATAAATCATCCCATGAAGAAACTGCTTTTGTTGTTTTCTCTGTTTTTTTTTCTGACTCTTTCGGCTCAATCGTACCGCACTCAAATTTTCAATCCCGCTATCAAAACCCTGCAAATCGGGCTGGTGGGTGCAACGTTTAGTTTGCCGGTTATGGAGTTAAACGGAACCGATGCGATGCAGGTGAGCTTCGACGAAATGTCGCACGAGGCCCATTCCTACGGCTACAAAGTGCTTCACTGCAATGCCGACTGGACACTTTCGGGTCTGAATAGCAATGAGTACTTGAGCGGCTTTACTTCGGCTACTATCACCGATGTGACGCAATCGGTTACTACCACTTTCCTTTACACGCATTATACGTTTCAGTTGCCTAATGCCGATATGGGATTTAAAGTGTCGGGAAATTACGTGGTACAGATTTACGAGGACAATCAGATGGATAAACCCGTGGCACAGGCATGTTTTTCCATTGTCGAGTCGCACGTGGCTATTTCGGCAACTGTGCGTGGAAATACCGATACCGAGTTGAGCGGACGGTTACAACAATTAGATTTTGAAGTGGCGTTAAACGGTTATGCTGTGCGTGATGCGGTTCAGGAACTGAAAGTGGTGGTTCGACAGAATAATCGCCTCGACAATGAGGTAACTGACCTTCAACCAACCTATTTCGCCGGTTCAAAACTGAGTTATATCAACAATAAAGACCTGATTTTTGAAGGCGGAAACGAGTATCACCGTTTCGATTTTTCGTCGGTATATGCAGCCGGTGAGGGTGTTGAAGAAGTGCGTTATTCGGCTCCGCATTACGATGTGATATTAAAAAACGATCGGGTTCAAACCTCGAAAACCTATTCATCGGATAGGGATGTAAACGGCAAGTTTATTATCAATTTGCAAAATGCGCAGGTCGATGATAACATTGGAGCCGATTATATGCTGGTGCATTTTAATTTGCCCGCAAAACAGCCGTTTTTCGATGGGCAAGTCTATTTGGGGGGTGAATTTAATTACAACCTGATGAACGATGCCGTTCGACTGAAATGCGATGGTAAAACCGAAAGTTATGTGCAAACTGTTTTATTGAAACAAGGCGGATATAATTACCAGTATTGGTTTGTGCCCAAAGGAGAGCACAAAGCCTCAGTAGAGCGTGTAGATGGTAGCTATTGGCAAACCGGAAACGAATATGCCATCTACGTTTATCATCGGGCTTGGGGCGAGCGGTACGACAAATTGGTGGGGGTAAAGGTTCTGAATTAATTGGATGAATATTATTCTCCGGGTAATACGGCAACCAGAATAAAAACAAATTTTTTATTTTGAAAAATTATGACTGAACATCTCTTTGAACTTTCCGAACATACCGACACAACCGTTTTTTACGGAGTGAATAATACCAATATTCAACTGTTGAAAAATTTGCATCCCAACTTGCGTTTAATGGCTCGTGGACATGTAGTGAAAATTTCGGGAAGCGAAGAAGAAGCAAACCGGCTTGTTGATAATCTTCAAAAATTGGAGCGCTTTTGTCTTGATAACAATCAGTTGACTGAAGAAAATATTGTCGAATTGGTAAAAGGAAATATGCCTGATGAAATTAAATTCGAAAACCTGATTCTTCATGGAGTGAACGGGAAATCCATCATGGCACGGTCTAAAAATCAACAAAAATTAGTCAAAGATTTTGAAACGAACGATTTGCTTTTTGCCATCGGGCCTGCCGGTTCGGGGAAAACCTACACAGCCATAGCCCTGGCAGTCCGTTCGTTGAAAAACCGTGAAATAAGAAAGATTATCCTCAGTCGTCCGGCTGTGGAAGCGGGCGAAAAGCTCGGTTTCCTTCCGGGTGATATGAAGGAAAAAATTGATCCGTACCTGCAACCGCTTTACGACGCTTTGCAGGACATGATTACACCGCTGAAACTGAAAGAATACCTGGAAAATAATACTATACAGATTGCACCGCTGGCTTTTATGCGTGGACGAACGCTGAGCGATGCGGTGATTATTCTGGACGAAGCACAGAATACCAGCACCATGCAAATCAAAATGTTCCTGACACGCATGGGCTTGAATGCAAAAATGATAGTCACCGGCGACATCACACAAATTGATTTGCCTTATGCTCAAAAATCAGGATTGATTGACGCATTGGAAATCCTCAAAAACGTGAAAGGAATTGCCAAAGTTGAATTTGATGTAAATGATATTGTGCGCCACAAACTGGTACAACGGATTGTGGAAGCGTATGCTGCCCCCCGCCCCCACACAGGAAGAGAAAGCAAAAGCCCCCAAAATTCTGCAAAAACGGAATAATTGATGGAGAAAAAAGAATCAACTATAAAATATAATCAATTAATTATAAACGCTCCAATATTACCCCTTTAGGGGGTCAGGGGGCAGTTCTTTATTATTATGAATGCTTTAACTAACACCGATTTCCATTTCGATGGACAGACAAATGTGTATCACGGCAAAGTACGCGATGTGTACACCGTAAAAAATGACTTGCTGGTCATGGTTGCCACCGATCGTATTTCGGCATTTGATGTGGTTTTGCCCAAAGGAATTCCATTTAAAGGCCAAATGCTGAATCAGATTGCTGCCAAATTCCTCGATGCAACTGCCGATATCGTTCCTAACTGGAAACTGGCCAGTCCGGATCCAATGGTAACCGTGGGACTTCGTTGCGAAGGATACCCGGTGGAAATGATTGTACGCGGTTATTTGTGCGGAAGTGCATGGAGAACCTATAAAAGCGGCGAACGAAAAATTTGCGACGTAAATATTCTTGACGGCATGCGCGAAAACCAACGATTCCCGCAACCCATCATCACGCCTACCACCAAAGCGGAACTTGGTCGCCACGACGAAGATATTACCCGCGAAGAAATTCTGAGTCAGGGTTTGGTTTCGGCAGAAGAATACAATTTGCTGGAAAAATACACCATGGCTCTTTTCCTTCGTGGAACTGAAATTGCCGCTAAACGTGGATTGATTCTGGTGGATACGAAATATGAATTTGGTCGTCGTGATGGAAAAATCTACCTGATTGACGAGATTCATACACCGGATTCTTCACGCTATTTCTATGCCGAAGGTTACGAAGAACGTTTCGAAAAAGGCGAGGCGCAAAAACAACTTTCGAAAGAATTTGTACGCGAGTGGTTAATGGAAAACGATTTTCAGGGAAAGGACGGACAACAGGTTCCTGAAATGACTCCCGAAATTGTAGCCGGAATCAGCGAACGTTATATCGAATTATTCGAAAACATTACCGGAGAAGCCTTTGATAAAGCTGAAATAGACAACATTCCGGCTCGTATCGAAAAAAACGTGATAGAATATTTGAAAACTTTATAAATTTCCAATGACCAATTTCCAATGACCAATCTTTGGAATTATTGATAATTGGAAATTAAAAAATTGAAAATTAAATTCTTTAGTAGTTTGATAGTTTCGCGAAAAGCACTATCTTTGCACAGACTTTGAAAAAAGGACGTATCACTGGAGAGATGGCAGAGTGATCGATTGCAGCGGTCTTGAAAACCGCCGTACTGCAAGGTACCGGGGGTTTGAATCCCTCTCTCTCCGCAAAAATGCCGAACATTTACAAATGTTCGGCATTTTTTTTAATAATCAATAAGTTGGAACAATATTAAAAGGATAATAACCAAGTATCTTGACAAAAAATCTTCCTCAAATTTTATTTTGAGACAGTCTTTTTGTTTGGATTTTGGGGGAAATATATTTTGTGCATTCGAATCATATCAAAATATCCAATTAGTTGATATTGATAATCAAGATACAGTCTATCAATATGATTCAGAAATATTTTTTAAAAAAAATTCTATCGTTTTACAACTTTTAAAATTAAAAAAACAGGTGAAAAATAGTAGCAATATAGTTTGATAATGAAGAATAATTGATGTAATTTTGCAGCAAGATAAAATACGGAAAAATTTCTGTATTTAGGTTTATTAAGAACCAGTTAAAACGTAATTTTCAAGTCATAATTACTTAGAGATTTATCAAACTATTATAATTATATTTTTTATGAACCCGACTCATATTGAGCATTTAGGCATTGCAGTAAAAAGCCTCGAAACTGCTATTCCTTACTACGAAAACGTATTAGGATTAACCTGTTATGCAGTGGAAGAAATCCCCGAGCAAAAAGTGAAAACAGCTTTTTTTAAAGTAGGACAAACCAAAATTGAATTATTGGAATCGACTGATCCGGAAGGTCCTGTGGGGAAATTTATTGAAAAGAAAGGTGAAGGTATTCATCATGTGGCATTTGCAGTGGAAGGATTGCAAGCTAAATTGGATCTGGCAGCCGAACGCGGTGTTATATTAATTGACAAACAACCACGTAAAGGGGCTGAAGGACTGAATATTGCTTTCCTTCATCCGAAATCAACCTTTGGTGTATTGACAGAACTTTGCGAAAATCCAAACAAATAATCAGATAATCAGTTAATTGGTTGATTGGTACTTACACGTGATTTTGTACCAATAAACAACAACCAAAAACTCCAGATATAAAAAAATGGAAAATCAAGAAAAGGTAAAAAACCTCATCGATTTACGCGTTCAAGCTAAATTGGGTGGTGGTGCTAAAAGAATTGCTTCGCAACATGCAAAAGGCAAGTTCACCGCTCGTGAACGCCTCGAAATGTTGTTGGACGAAGGTAGTTTTGAAGAGCTGGATATGTTTGTGACTCACCGTTGCAACAATTTCGGTCTGGAAAATGAAAAATACCTTGGCGATGGTGTAATTACCGGTCATGGTACAATCGATGGTCGTATTGTGTGTGTATTTGCACAGGATTTTACTGTTTTCGGCGGTTCATTGTCGGAAACGATGGCATTAAAAATCTGTAAAGTAATGGATTTAGCTATGAAAATGGGTTGTCCTGTTATCGGAATCAACGATTCGGGAGGAGCCCGTATTCAGGAAGGTGTCACTTCGTTAGCCGGTTATGCCGAAATTTTCGAGCGTAATATTTTGGCTTCAGGTGTTATTCCGCAGATTTCTGCTATTTTCGGACCATGTGCCGGTGGTGCCGTATACTCTCCAGCCCTCACCGACTTTGTGATAATGACCAAAGAAAACAGCTATATGTTCGTAACCGGACCTAAAGTTGTAAAATTGGTGACCGGTGAAGATATTTCGACAGAAGATTTGGGAGGAGCCGATGTTCATGCCCGCAAATCGGGAGTATCACACTTCAAAGCCGAAGATGAAGAAGAAGGAATGTTGCTTATTCGTAAATTGCTTTCTTATTTACCACAAAACAATCTGGAAGAACCGCCATTATTCGAAAATACCGACCCAATTATTCGTTTGGATGACAAATTGAACTCGATTGTTCCTGATAATCCGAACATGCCTTACGATATGAAAGATGTGATTCACGGTATTGTTGATAATGATGAATTCCTTGAAATTCACCGTCATTATGCACGTAACATCATTGTCGGTTTTGCTCGCTTCAACGGCGCTCCTACCGGAATTGTGGCTAATCAGCCTAATTTCCTTGCCGGCGTACTCGACTGCGATGCTTCACGTAAAGCTGCCCGTTTTGTTCGTTTCTGCGACGCGTTCAACATTCCGGTATTGACTTTGGTTGACGTTCCCGGATTTTTACCCGGTTCAGGACAGGAATATGCCGGTATCATTACTCAAGGTGCCAAATTAATGTTTGCTTACGGCGAAGCTACCGTTCCGAAAGTTACGGTTACTATCCGTAAATCGTACGGTGGCGCACACGACGTGATGAGCTGTAAACAATTGAGAGGTGACTTTAACTATGCATGGCCAACAGCAGAAATTGCAGTTATGGGTGCTGCAGGCGCTATTGAAGTATTGGAAGGTCGTGCTATTTCGGCCATTACCGATCCGGAAGGAAAAGCTGCTTTTATCAGCGAAAAGGTAAACGAATACAAAGAAAAATTCGCAAATCCTTATCAGGCTGCTGCTTTTGGTTATATCGACGACATTATTGAACCACGCAATACCCGTTTCCGTGTCATTCGCGCCTTTCAGGCATTGGAAACCAAGAAAGTGGTGAATCCGCCTAAGAAACATTGTAATATACCTCTTTAATTGATGATTAACAATTTAAAAATATGACACTTCAAAAGTTTTTTAGACTTATTTCTTTCAAAAGAATAAGAGAAAAAAATGCCAAATTAACTAAATTAGGCAAAAATAAAGGGGATATTCCAAATTCCGATATAGTGGCAATTGCAATGGCTTTGCACCTGTTTTATGACGAAGTTCACGATGATGAAAGTAATGTTATTACAATCAAACGAATCGAAAGACGTTATTCGCCCTGGAGTTCAAAAATTTACGGTATAAACAATCATGTCAGATAAAATAATATGAAGAAATTCAAATTTACAATAGATGGGGCTTCATACAGTGTGAATGTCAAATCAGTAGAAGGCAACCAAGCCGAGATTGAAGTGAATGGTAAATCGTATGCAGTAGGATTGGAACAAGAGGTAAATACCTTGAAAACTCCTATTTTGGTTCGTAAAGAAGTACAAACAAAACCGGGCGAAAACAAAATTACTACCAAAGCAGCTCCTGCGCCTCCTTCGAGCAAGCCGAGCGCAAATGGAGTAAAAGCACCACTTCCCGGAAGCATTATTCGTGTAGTTGCCAAAGTTGGTGACACGGTAAAAGAAGGTGATTTATTGTTGGTAATGGAATCCATGAAAATGGAAAACAATATCTTGTCGGAGAAAAATGGTGTGATTAAAAGCATCAATGTTGAAGCCGGACAAGCAGTAATGCAGGATGATATCTTGCTTGAACTGGAATAATTCAGTTAACGGTGATCAGTTATCAGTAAACAAAAAGCCCATCGATCTTTTTTCGGTGGGCTTTTTTGATAATTCATATTTTCAAATAACTCCAATTATTTGAAGTCTACGATTAATAAAGTAATAGTAATAGTAATATCAATAGAAGTACTGCACCTCCACCATAAATAAAAATTTCACCTCCATGCTGACGACGACCATCATAATCGCCATGGTTACGTCGATCCCGATCTCTTTGAATTACACGAACTTCTTGACGTAATTCTTTCTTTTCAGATGCTGTAAGCTCTGATTTATCCATTGCCTTAATTTCTTCCAATCTTGCTAATTGGGAATTGGCTATTGCTGTTTCAGCACTAATAGCGGCTTCATTTGAATTCACATCAGCCGATTCAATCGTTTTTACTGCAAGTGCATTGTTATTAGTTGATTCAACTGGTTTAACTGCAACAGTTGGAGCAATACTCTTTTCTGTTTCAGCTTTCAATTGTAAAGAAATAAACGACAACAAAAGAAATGATGTCATTATACAAAACCTTAGCTTTTTCATTTTTCATACATTTTATTTGTGAATACGTTTTCACAAAGCAAAGGTCATGCATTTCAGTTATCAATGCGTTACATAATTTTGGATAATAGTTACAATATTCACACATGTGTCCAATCCGACAAATAATACCGATTGCACAAATAATATAGTCCAATTTCGACTTCGTCTTATTGTACTATTTATTTGTATGCATCGGCATTAACAACAGTAAACGTATAAAAC
>JADGPS010000009.1 GCA_017882285.1 Paludibacter sp.
AGCACGAATTAAATCCTTTTGAAGAATTAATAATCTATAAATCGTTTTTAAATTAATTTGTTAATCTGCGACTAAAATTTTATTTTATTTTTTCTTTTCAATAAAAGTAAAGGTAGGATAATGAGGCGTTAAAAATATTGGGTTAATATATTTCAGTTAACAAATTTAATTCTTTGAATATCAACTTAAATTCTGAAAAACAATAAATAAATTTTAACAAGAAGAGCGATTCTTCTATGTTTATGCGAAGTTCACTAAAAAATAATTCTTGTATAATTATGTGATATATGGAAAAAAGGTTGTAAATTGCGAACCTTTTCACCCAAAAATATTTATATTAATTAACAATAATTTAAGTTGAATTGAATAAACAATTTAGAATCAATCGTATGAGAAAACTATCGCTGATACTTTTAGTATCGATCCTGACATCTTTTTCACTTATTGCTCAAACAACAGCTAAAGGTGTAATAAAAGTTGCCGGTTCAGGAAGTCCGCTCTCCGGAGTTACAATTACTTTATTACAACAAAACATTACCACTCAGACTAATGCTAACGGGGAATTTATCCTGAGTTTGTTACAGTCAGGTGATGACGAATTAAGTGTATCGCGTGAAGGCTATTTCACGCAGATAAAATTAGTGAATTTGAAATCAGTCCAGGTGAACGATTTAGGTGTTATAGAACTTAAAGCCGATGTTCAGGAAGAGATAAAACAAGAAATTGTTCTTCAACTTAGTGAAAATGAATTGAATAGCGATGAGAGCCGTGCTTCACAAAATGTATCGGGCTCCTTGTCATCAAAAGGTGATGTGTATACTGCTCAAACAAGTTTTTCATTTAGTCCAATGCGTTTCAGAACTCGTGGTTACGACCAGGATTTTGAGTCTACATATATTAATGGTGTCCATTTTAATGGCTTGGAGCGCGAAAGCTTCAATTATTCATCATTGGGCGGTTTGAATGACGCTATGCGCAACCAGGAAGAAGTAAATGGATTGGAAGCTAACTCGTTTAGTTATGGTAATTTAGGAAGTGCTACTAATATTAATACCAAAGCTTCTACTTACGCTATCGGAACCAAAGCCAGTTTAGCATACACAAACCGGGCTTATAAACTACGAGGAGCAGTAACACATGCCACAGGTTTAATGTCGAATGGATGGGCATTTGCTGCTTCGGCGGTTGTTCGGTGGGCAGATAAAGGTATTGTTGATGGAACATTTTATAATTCGGCAGGTTATTTCCTTTCTGCCGAAAAAGTTTTGAATAAACATCATAGCTTTTCCTTGGTTACTTTTGGAGCTCCAACTCAACGTGCTCAACAAGCTGCAGTTACGCAAGAAACATTTGATTTGGTTAAATCAATTTATTATAATCCTTATTGGGGTTATCAAGATGGAAAAGTTAGAAATTCACGCGTGGTTAAAAGCTTTGACCCGACAGTAATATTGTCGCACGATTTCAAAATTAACGAAAAACAACGTTTACGTACCGGTGTGGCTTTCCATTATAGTTTATACAGCAATTCTGCACTTGGTTTCTACAATGCACCGGATCCTAGTCCAAATTACTATCGTTATTTGCCGAGTTTCCAAACCGATCAAAGTATAAAAGATCAAATCACAGAAATGTGGCAAACAGATTCCAATGTATCACAAATAGATTGGGCTGCTTTATACCAAGCCAATTATCGTAACAATGCGGTGGATGCAAACGGAAGTGCTAAATATGTGATTGAACGCCGACACAATAATTTGATGGAAACAACTTTAAATTCTACTTATGTAAATCAGCTAAGTAAAGAATTGAAGCTAACAGCAGGAATTGAAGGGAAAACATCCAAAGGAATGCATTACAAAACCATGGATGACTTACTTGGAGGAAAGCAATGGATTGACATTGACCAATTTTCCGAACGTGATTTTCCTACAAACCCCAATATTATTCAGAACGATATTCGCAATCCAAATGCCGTTATTAAAACCGGAGATATTTTTGGTTATAATTATGATATGAATATTGTACATGGAAGTGCATTTGTACAAAACGAATGGGTGTTGCCACAGTTGGATATTTTTTATGCCGGAAAAGTAACTTATACACAATTTTCTCGTTTTGGTTATATGGAAAACGGACGTGCAACTGCCATCAACGAAATTTCTTATGGACAAGGTAAAACCTGGTATTTTATCGATCCTTCGTTGAAAGCAGGTGCAACTTATAAAATTGATGGTCGTAATCGCATAACGGTGAATGCCATTGCCGAAACCAGAGCACCGTTAACAAGCAATTCATATATTTCAGAACGAATAAAAGATACCCGCATTCCAAATTTACAAAGTGAAAAGATCTTATCATACGATTTGGGTTATTCATTCACATTTCCTACTATTCGAGGAAGAATAAGCGGATTCCGCACTCATATTCTGGGAAGTTCGGAAATGCTGGGTTACTATGATGATGAATACAGGACTTTTATTAATCATATTCTGACCAAATCAGATAAAATCCACCAAGGCATCGAAGCAGGAATTTCGGCCAAATTGAATACTAGTTTCACTTTATCTATAGCCGGAACATTCGCTGATTACCATTACACCAATAATGCATTAGGAATAAAGAGTCCAGAAAACGGTGCATTTGCCGATCTGCAAGATACGGTTATGACAAACGGATTAAAGGTAAGTACAGGACCTCAATTGGCAGCCAATATTACGCTTGATTATTTTGGACCCAAAATGTGGTTTGCGGATATTACGTTGAATTATTTTGATAATAATTACCTTGACTTTGCACCGAATCGTTTTACAAAATTAAATATGGCAAAATATAACGATGCTGCTTTATTGGCATTAGGTACACAAGAAAAGCTGAAAGGTGGTTTCTTATTAGATGCTTCGGTAGGTAAACTTATTTACCTGAAAAATCGTCATTCGTTGAACTTTAATTTGAGTTTAAGTAATATTTTGAATAACACCAAAATGATAACAGGTGGTTATCAACAAGCTCGTTTGCCTCTGTTAGATGGAGCTATTGATTCTTCAGGCCTAAACAGATTCCCTTCAAAATATTATTATGCGTGGGGATTTAATTTGTTCTTTAATATTGGATATAAGTTCTAATTAACAATTAATAATGCACAATTCATAATTAATGGATAGTTCAAATATAGTTTTTAAAAAAATAAGAAAATGAAAAATATAAAGATAAAAGGTGCTTTCTTTGCACTCACAGCCCTATTGACCGGTTGTGCTCAAACAGAATTTAATCCTATATCGCCCGAAAGCTTAATGGGTGAAAAGTGGGAATCAACCTATACTATTGCCCAATTAAGGACAGAATTCATGAAGACCCCCGGATTGTTTACTGCTGATTTAATATCTTCTCAAACCGATATAGTTATCAACGGAATTGTTACTTCATCGGATAATGAAGGCAATGTATATAAATATATTGTAGTGCAGGAAGAAGGAGCAAACGCGCAAGCCATGAAAATTTCGATTGATGCCGGTAGTCTCTCTGGTATCTATCCCTTGGGACAACGTGTTTCGGTTCGTTGTAACGGTTTATATATTGGCAAATATGCCGAAGGACCTCAAATGGGCGTTCGATATGAAAATATAACTAAAACCCCTGTACGTATAGAACCCGGACGTATGCCCAAAATGTTATCCGATACACATATTTCAGCTTATGGATTACCGGTACCTGCTGCCGTGATTGCTGACACCATGACCATTGCTCAAATTAAAGCTGCTGGTCCATCGGCATTTAATAAACTGGTTTGCATAAAAAATGCCTTTTTTACAGGGAAAGGAGCTAATTATAATTTACCTTCAACCATTACTGATGCAGAAAAGATTTTTGCACCGTCGACCAATGGAATTGGTTATCCTCAGTCGCGCGAAATTCAGGATGGTACAGGGTCTGTATTTGTTTCCACCAGTGAATATGCTAAATTTGCAACCAAGAAAATACCGGCATCCACTTACAAAGGCAACATTACAGCCATTATTGGTTGGTATAACGATAAAGATGCTGTAGCTTCGAATTCAAAAATTTACCATCAACTTACGCTTCGCTCTATCAATGATCTTGGCAAAGGATTTGAAGGGTATCTAAATGCAAATAATTAAACACTATATAATTAATTTAATTTTTTACGATTATGAAAAAAATAAAATTTTGGGGATTAATGCTGTTTGCAACGTCAATGGCAATAACTTCTTGTACGAATGTGAAAGACCCAGATCCGAATCCGGTTTCTGCTCTTCCGATTTCTGAAAAATTTGATACTGGTCTTGGCAAATTCACGACTCAAAGTGTATCAGGTGATCAGGTTTGGGTTTTCGACAGTCACAAATATGTTACTATTACTGGTTATGTTGCTACTGTAAATAATGCAAACGAAGATTGGTTGATTTCTCCTGAAATCGACTTATCAAAAATAACTGCTGCCAAGTTGTCTTTTAGCCATGTGGCTCGTTATTTTGCTGATCCAAAAACTGAAGCTACTGTTTGGGTTTCTTCAAACTATGTTTCTGGTTTGCCTGCTACAGCCACTTGGACTCAATTGCAAACAAAAACATTTACAGATCCCGGTAGTTGGCCAACTGTATTACCAACTTCAGGCGAAATTAGTTTGACAGCTTATGCCGGCAAAAAAATCAAAATTGCATTTAAATATGTTTCTACTGCTACCAAAGCCGGAACCTGGGAATTAAATAACTTTTTGGTTTCAGAAGGCGAAGCAACAGTTGATCCGACTGATGTAGTATCCGGGGACGGTAGCGAAGCTTCTCCATACAATGTAGCAGCAGGTATTGTCAATCAAGGAGCTTCAAAATGGGTAAAAGGTTATATAGTTGGGTATGCTTCTGCTGCAGCTTCAGGTACTGTCTATACTTTCTCCGCCGATACTTGTACACAAGCTACTAATATTCTAATCGCAGGTTCGAGTACAATAACAGATCCAACAAAATGTATTCCAGTTCAATTGCCAACAGGAGCAGTTCGTACTGGTTTAAATTTGAAAGATGTAAAAGCTAATTTAGGGAAACAAGTGACACTTTATGGCTCTTTAGAACTTTATTTCAGCAAACCGGGTTTGAAAAACACTTCGTATTATGCCCTTGAAGGCGGTACGACTGGCGGAACAAAACCTGTTGATACGTCCAATGCAATTTTCACAGAAACCTTTGCAACCAGTCTGGGTGCATTCACAACCAATAGTGTTGTAGGAGCTGAGGTTTGGGCATGGAAGACCGGTTATGGTGCAGTTATGTCAGGTTTTGTGACTGTATCTAGTGCAAACGAAGATTGGTTGATTTCACCAACTATTAACATGACAGGGAAAACATCAGCCAAACTTTCTTTCGACCATACTATCAATAAGGGATTATTGGCAAATATGCTAACAAATCATACGTTGTGGTTATCGGCCAATAATGGAACAACATGGGAACAAGCAACTATTACTACATATCCTGCAGGCACTACCTGGACTTTTGTAAATTCAGGAGATATTGTTATTCCAACAAAATTCTTGGGTATTTCAACATTCAAATTTGCATTCAAATACTTGTGCTCATCAACAGAATCAGCAAGTTGGGAAATTAAGAATGTAATGATTGTTAAATAAGAACTATTTTTTCAAAAAAAAAGCTCGATACATTTTTTAGTATCGAGCTTTTTTGCAAATAAGTTTAAGTATTTATCCCAATTTACTGTCCAGATTTCGTTTCAATGCTGCCAGAAACTTTTCTGTGCTCAGATAGTTTTCTTTTGTTACATTGTCGCCGTAAATAAGTACAGCCAAATCTTTCGTCATTTCACCGGCTTCAACGGTTTCAATACAAACTTGTTCCAACTTTTCGCAAAAGTTAAGCAATTCTGCATTTTCGTCAAGCTTAGCACGATGCATCAAACCCCGTGTCCAGGCAAAAATAGAAGCAATCGGATTGGTAGAGGTTTCTTTGCCTTGTTGGTGTTGGCGGTAGTGACGGGTAACCGTTCCATGAGCGGCTTCTGCTTCTACCGTTTTTCCATCAGGAGTTACCAATACTGAAGACATTAAGCCCAATGAACCAAAACCTTGTGCCACCGTATCGGATTGAACATCGCCATCGTAATTTTTACAAGCCCAGACAAATCCGCCGCTCCACTTCATACACGAAGCTACCATATCATCAATCAAACGGTGTTCATAAGTAATTCCTGCTTTTTTGTACTTGGCTTCAAATTCCTTTTCGTACACTTCCTGAAAAATATCTTTGAAACGCCCGTCGTAGGCTTTCAGAATGGTATTTTTGGTAGAAAGATACAATGGCCACTTCTTCTCTAACGCAACCCGAAATGATGAACGGGCAAAACCGTAGATGGATTCGTCGGTATTATACATGGTCATCGCCACGCCATCACCTTCGAAGTTATATACTTCCCAACTTTTCATTTCGCCGGCTTCGTTGGTGAAAGTCATACGGAGAGTTCCTTTGCCTTTAATCACCGTGTCGATGGCTTTGTATTGGTCACCAAAAGCATGACGACCGATAACTATAGGTTTTGTCCAACCCTGGACGTAACGTGGAACGTTGCTCATTACAATAGGTTCTCTAAAAACTGTTCCACCAATAATATTTCGGATCGTACCGTTAGGTGATTTCCACATTTTTTTCAATCCAAATTCCTCCACACGAGCTTCATCAGGAGTTATGGTAGCACATTTGATACCAACGTTGTATTTATTGATGTCATTGGCTGCATCAATGGTCACCTGATCGTTTGTCAAATCTCGATTTTCAATACTTAAATCGTAATATTTAATGTCCAGATCCAAATAAGGCAGGATAAGTTGTTCTTTTATAAATGCCCATATAATGCGGGTCATTTCGTCTCCGTCGAGTTCAACAACGGGATTTTTTACTTTTATTTTATTCATATAAAATTGTCTCGGGTCTAAAGTCAAAGGTCAAAAGTCTAAGACTTTGTTGCTGAATTATTATTAGATTTGTTTAAATATTCAATTAATTTCTGAATTGATGATGAAATTATTATTGTTTTATTTCTAAGAATTATGCCAGTATCTACTGAACAATATTGTAAATCTTCACAAAGAAATAACATACTTCTTACTTCACCACAACTTGCTTTTGCAATTTTCAAATAACGAATAAATAATGAATCCGAACCAGATTCCGAACCTTCGGCAATATTATTCATAATTGAAACAGCAGCTCTTTGTATTTGGTCTTTGAATCCGTAATCTTTACAAATTGCAGTCATTTTATAAATGTCATTCACTAATAAACGAGCATCTTGCCATACTCTTAATTCTTCAAAGTTTCTCATATTCTTTAAAAGTAAATTCAAAGGTCTAAAGACTATGGACTTTTGACCTTTGACTTTAGACCTTTGACAATCATTTTTTTATCTTTCCACCATTGGAATAAACGATTGTTTTTCGCGAACGTTTTTATATGCAGGGCGAATAATTCGTTTGCTGCTGAAATTAAGTTCTTCAATGCGATGAGCTGTCCATCCAACGATACGTGCCATTGCAAATAATGGTGTAAATACTTCTTTCGGAAGCCCGATAGCTTCATATACAAAACCGGAATAGAAATCTACGTTGATACAGGTTTGTTTAACATCGTCACCTTTGAACTGCATAAATACTTTCACAGCACGATCTTCAATCAATTCCATAAAATTAAATTCTTTTTCCAACCCTTTTTCTTTGGCAAGATCGCGGGCCATTTCTTTCAATAATCCTGCGCGTGGGTCACTTATGGTATAAACAGCATGTCCAATACCATAAATCAAACCTGTTTTATCAAAAGCTTCTTTATTCAGAATTTTCAAAAGATAAGCGTCTACTTCTTTTGTGTCTTTCCAGTTTTTTATATTGCTTTTCATATCATCAAGCATAGCATTTACCATCACATTGGCACCTCCGTGAAGCGGACCTTTTAGTGACCCGATACCTGCAGCAATAGCTGAATAAGTATCTGTTTCTGTCGAACTTGTTACGCGTACTGAAAAAGTAGAGTTATTACCTCCACCGTGATCTGCATGAAGAATAAGTGCCAAATCAAGTATCTTAACATCTAAATCGGTATAATTATTATGTCCTTTCATCATGTACAGGAAATTTTCAGCTACCGATTTTTTATCATCCGGATGGCGAACATGCAACGATAGTCCTTGTTGAGCATGACGAAGAACATTGTATGCATAAGCAATAATAGTAGGGAACTTAGCTATCAGATTTATAGACTGACGGATAAGATTATCCTTCGAGATATTATCCGGATCGTCATCATAAGTGTAAAGTTCGAGCACGCTTCGTGCAAGAATATTCATAATGTTTTTGCCCCGTAATGCCAAAATACTCATTGTAGCACGATGGTCTAACGGCATGGTTTCAGTCAGCAACTTATGAAAAGTTCCCAATTCTTCGGTATCCGGAAGAGACCCCGAAAGTAACAAATAAGCAGTTTCTTCATAGCCTAAGCGATTGTCTTTTTGAATGCCGTGAACCAAATCTTCCACGTCAATACCCCGATAAAAAAGTTTACCCGGGATAGCTTTTAATTTTCCATCCTCCTGACGATCGTAACCAACGACATCACCCACGCGCGTAAGTCCGGCCAATACACCCGAATGATCTTCATTGCGAAGTCCGCGTTTTACGCCGAACTTAGTAAAAAGTTCTTTATCAATTTTGCTGGTTCTTTTTATAGACTCCGAAAGCTTATAAATCAAAAATTTTTTTTCCATAAGAATTTTTTAAATTTTGTGTGTATTTACTAATATATTGTTAATTTATTTATTTATTCATTGCATTCAAAGCACTTCCTTCCTTGAACCATTCAATCTGAGCTTGATTATAAGTATGAAATGCTTCAAATTGTTCATTTGTACCATCAGAATGTTTCAGTTTGATAACCAAATTTTTCCCAGGTATAAATTCAGTCAATCCCAAAATACTTATTTTATCATCTTCGCGTACTTTTTCGTAATCCTTTTTATCGACAAAAGTCAACGCCAACATTCCCTGTTTTTTCAGGTTGGTTTCGTGAATGCGGGCAAAGGATTTAACCAGAATGGCTTTTACGTTCAGAAAGCGTGGTTCCATGGCTGCATGTTCGCGACTGGATCCTTCGCCGTAGTTTTCTTCGGCAACAACAATAGAGCCAATTCCCTGCGCCTTATATTTGCGCGCTAATGCCGGAACTGCTATATATTCGCCGGTTTCGGCATCCAACACGGTGTTTGTTTTTTCGTTGAACGAATTTACAGCTCCAATCAACATATTGTCGGAGATATTATCCAAATGTCCACGGAAACGCAACCACGGTCCGGCCATTGAAATATGGTCGGTAGTACATTTCCCTTTGGTTTTGATTAATAAAGGCAGTTCAATCAGGTCTTTGCCATCCCATGCGGCAAAAGGTTGCAAACTTTGCAAGCGTTTCGATTTCGGATCGATGTAAATATCGTTGTCATTACTTGTAGGTGCAATATAACCTGCATCCTCTACTGCATAACCTTTTGGTGGTAATTCAAAACCTTGTGGTTCCTGAAGTTTTATGTTTTCACCTATTTCATTTACCAACGAATCTTTCATAGGGTTGAAACATAAATCACCGGCAATGGTTAATGCCGCTACAATTTCAGGTGAACCGATAAAAGTATGTGTGTTCGGATTGCCATCGTTGCGTTTGGCAAAATTACGGTTGAAGGAAGTGATGATCGAATTCGGACGTTCAGGTTGGCCTGTTTCGCGTTTCCACTGACCAATACAAGGTCCGCAGGCATTAGCCATCACTACACCTCCAACTGATTCGAATTCAGCCAACACCCCATCGCGTTCGGCAGTATAACGAACCTGTTCAGATCCCGGATTAATGATAAACTGTGCTTTTACTTTCAGATGTTGTTCTTTTGCCTGTTTAACCACTGAAGCTGCACGGGTTAAATCTTCGTAAGACGAGTTGGTACACGAACCGATTAAACCAACTTCCATTTTTTGCGGATAACCTTTATCTTTTACTGCCTGAGCAAATTCCGAAAGGGGATAGGCTGCATCGGGTGTGAAAGGTCCGTTTATATAGGGTTCCAGTTCGCCCAGGTTGATCTCAATAATTCGGTCGTAATATTTTTCCGGTTGTGCTGTTACTTCGGCATCTGCCTGAAGATGCTCAATAATTGCTTTTGCGGCTTTTGCCACTGAAGAACGTCCGGTTGCTTCGAGATAAGCTGCTGATTTTTCGTCAAAAGGAAATAGGGAAGTAGTTGCACCCACTTCGGCACCCATATTACATATAGTTCCTTTTCCTGTTGCAGAGATGGACGCAGTTCCTTCACCAAAATATTCTATCACGGCATTGGTTCCGCCTTTCACGGTTAGAATGCCGGCTAATTTCAAAATCACATCTTTCGGCGAAGCCCAACCCGAAAGTTTTCCGGTGAGTTTCACTCCGATAATTTTCGGCATTTTCAGTTCCCACGGCATTCCCGCCATAACATCCACAGCGTCGGCACCACCAACTCCGATGGCAATCATTCCCAGCCCGCCTGCATTAGGCGTATGCGAATCAGTCCCAACCATCATTCCGCCGGGAAATGCGTAATTCTCCAACACCACCTGATGAATAATTCCTGCGCCCGGTTTCCAGAATCCGATACCGAATTTATTAGAAACGGCACTCAGAAAATCATAAACTTCGCGGTTAGTATCTTCGGCGGTTTTCAAATCCGGTTTTGCTGAAATATAAGCCTGTATCAAGTGATCACAATGAACGGTAGAAGGAACAGCCACTGTCTTACGGCCTGAGTTCATTAATTGTAACAGAGCCATTTGAGCCGTAGCATCCTGCATGGCCACACGGTCAGATGAGAAGTTGACGTAATCAACGGCACGATTGTAATTTTCCAAAGGTTCCTCATCATTTAAATGAGAATAAAAAATTTTCTCGGTAAGTGTAAGAGGACGTTGTAATTTATTTTTTATCTGACTGATTTTTTCGGGAAGGGAAGCGTAAATCCGTTGAATCATTTCTTCATCAAATGCCATAATTTCTGTATATTTTATCAATTTGTAATTTTTTTATGGGCAAATATAACGAAAAAAAAGTTTCAAAAGCACAGCTTCGCTATAATTATGTTTTTTAAACAAACGGTTATATAAATAGTTCAACGCATATTGGCTGTAAAAATAACAAAATCTCATCTCTTTGTATTAAAGATGAGATTTTTAGAAGTGTGCCTGTATTTATATACGGAAAAATTTCTGTATTTGATTCAAAATCAGTAATTGGAGTTAATCCAGGTGAGTTTATGCCAAATATTTTCCAATGGTCCTTGCCGGTGGTTTTTCATCCACCAGTTACTAAAAATACCCTGAACAATGGCAAGAGAAATTCCGATTAACAGGCAGAGGGTTGCTCCGGTGTATTTATAGAGTCCCAAGCCGAAGCCATAGTAAATAAACGAACCGAGTATGGATTGTATGATATAGTTGGACATACTCATTTTTCCGAATGAAGTAAAAATGTTGAGAATGCGTCCCGAAAATTTCTGGTAAGCAATAAAGAACACCGAAACTAATACCAACATAAATGCCAGATTCGACCAGGTGGAAACAATAGTAATTAATGGACGGCGGACGATTTCGCTCACCATCCAGTTTGGCAATCCGTTTTTAATAATAAATAAAGGTATAAATGAAATGGTTGCGATTAGTAATGTTTTTCTCCAAAAACGATTAGACACATCGGATGAAACGAACAGTTTCTTACGTCCTGCCAACATGCCGAGCATAAAAATGGAAATAGTTTGAAAAATCCGTCCGGCTTCCCATGCCCAGAGTAAAACAGCAATTTTTCCATTAGTTAAATTACCAATCCATGTTTTGACAATTGAATCGCCCGGAATATAGTCACCTACTTTGGCAAAGTAGGCCCACGAGGCTGGATTTGCCATTTTTACTTCGGGATGTTGTAACCCAACGAAAAAATTAATCCATTCCACAGGTTGAAGCATCAGAACCAGTGCAATCCAGAAAACAGCTTTATTACTCAGTTTAGCAACGGGAATAAGTGCAAACCCGAGGATGGCATAAATAGTGAGGATGTCGCCCTGGTAAAATGTCGAGTTGATGAGCCCGAAAGCCAGTAGCAGCAATAATCGCCAGGCAAAACGGCCACGGAAATCTTTTCCTCTTTTAGCCTGATTATCGGATTGTATGAAGAACGTCAGTCCGAAAAGCAAGGCAAAAATGGCATACGATTTACCCCCGAACAGGAAAAACAGAGTATCCCAAATTCCCTGATTTAAACCGATCAGCCAATTTGGTTGACCGGCAGGTGTAAAATAGAAATCGAAATGTTCGATATTATGCAACAGCATGATGGAAACAATGGCAAAGCCACGCAAAGCGTCGACAACGTGGAGGCGGGGAGAGGATGATTCGGACATAGATTTGATTTTGACGCAAATGTAACTGAAATTGCGTTAAAATCCATGCCTCAACTGATTTTTATTAAACAAGATTTCCAAAGTTTTAAAGGTTGGAAAAGTTTGATGTTGATTAATCTTCGAGAACCCCGAACTTCCCGTTATTCCAGTCGTCGTAAGCATCAACAATTTCCTGTTGGCTATTCATAACGAACGGTCCGTAAGGAACTATCGGTTCCTGAATCGGCTCGCCACTCAGGATAAGTACAATAGCATCTTCGGTTGCTTCCATATAAATATCCGTACCATCGTTGGCAAACAAGACGAAGTGATCGGTTGCGGCATGTTGCCCGTTGATTGTTACAGTTCCTTCAATGATCATGAAACCTGTATTATAATTCTCGGGGAACGAAAAATGAAGATTCGCGCCCTTTTTCAACCGGGCGTTATACATTTCGATGGGTGTAAAGGATGTGGCGGGACCATTTGTCTCGTTGAAATTACCGGTGATGACTTCTACAACCCCTTTTTCGTCAGGTAAAACGACTTGTCCGAACTCTTCGCGACGAATAGGCTGGTATTTTGGCGGACTCATTTTGTATTTGGCAGGCAGATTCACCCAAAGTTGTACCATTTGGAATAATCCGCCCTGTTTGCTGAATTCTTTTTCGTGGTATTCCTTGTGCAACACGCCCGAAGCCGCCGTCATCCATTGCACGTCGCCTTCACCGATTATACCTGCGTTCCCGGCACTATCGTGGTGAGCTACTTTACCGTGGTAAGCAATGGTCACCGTTTCGAAACCGCGATGCGGATGAACACCCACGCCTCGCGGCGTATCCGAAGGTGGAAATTCTATTTTTGAGCCGTAATCCAACAGGAAAAACGGACTCATACGTTGTACATTCATCGCTCCGTTTCCCGGGAAGAAGTTATGCACCCTGAAACCATCACCCACCATGTGAGGAGCCGGTGGTGGCAGGATTCTTTCTATCGATCTTATTTTTTTCATGGTGTTTTTTGTTGAATAAACAATTGAGGTGAGATTTGGTTCTGATATATTCAATTGTTTTAATATTGATTTTATAAAAATATGTTGTTAAACATGAAATTTATGATAAAAATAATGACTAAAATGTTTGCATATTTAAAAATAAACTATTAACTTTGTATCGCATTATGCATAAAATAAGGTATTTATATCCCTTGATACTACAGAAAGCCGATATTGTGGGATGAATGACCCAACGAGGGGATGAACAGCCAATCATCCATGGATGAATGGGCAAACGAGGGGATGAACAGCGGGCATCCAGGGATGATGGAGTGAACGAGAGGATGAACAGCCGTTCATCCAGGGATGAATGACCAAACGAGCAGATGAACAGCCGATCATCCAACGATGCCGGCAACAGGGACTCAATGAAGTAGGAAAATTCGCATAAAACCCGAATATATTTGATTATTAACCCCAAAATTTTATTGTTTATGAAAATTAATGAATTTAGTTTAGTTCGTCTTCGTAACGAAGAACATTTCCAGTTTTACACTTCTTTGAGAGATTTAGTTTTAGTTTTTACCGCACTGGCGTTGAAAATTGAAGCCTTGTTCGTTCTCTTTCTGGCGGCTTATGCAAATGAGCTGGCAGCATTGGATGTAGTCCGTAAAAATGCCATTTCCGACGATTTGGTGGAAGCCGACGATGAGCGCGACAGCGTTTTCCGTGGCATGTGCGATGCAGTGAAATCGGCTCTCAATCATTTCAATGCCGATATTCGCGCAGCAGCCAAACATTTGCAGGTGGTACTTGACACGTACGGCAATCTGGCTATTAAACCTTATGATGCTGAAACAGGAGGGTTGAATAGTTTAATCAATGATTTTACAACTACCTATGCTGCCGATGTAGCTACTGTAGGACTGACAGGCTGGGTTACAGAACTCGCGGCTAAAAACAAAGCCTTCGACGATCTGAAAAACAACCGTTATTCCGACGAGGCTGCCAAAACCATCCTACGTATGAAACAGGAACGCGTGAAAACGGATGTTATCTATCACCAAATTGTTGAACGAATCAATGCTCTTGTGGTGGTGGAAGGCGACACCGCTTATGCCGGTTTTGTCAGCGAACTGAATAAACGTATCGAAGGGTATGAAAATACTATTTCAATACGGCGGGCAAAAGGAAAGAAAACGCCTGAAACGCCAGCAGCAAGCTAAGAAAAAGTTTTTCGGAGCGCGAATGAGAGTTCGCGCTCTTTGTTTTGTAACCATCAGTAAATATATTTTACATAAATCAATTGCAATCAAAAACAAGTATTAACTTTGGGACGATTAACCCCTTGCGAATAAATGCGAAATATACTGAGTTAACCGGGTATACCCACCCAAAAGAAGGAATAATATTAGTGGACTGGGTATATTTTGGTGTTAGTGGCAAGCATACAAAAAAAAAACAGACAAAGACAATTTACGAGATTAACATTCGAGAAACACAAAGGCACAGATGATAATTGACACGACTTTTAATGTTTATTCAGACGCGCAAGGCGGAGACCCGGACAGCACAAGTCCAACGCTACGCTTATACCATAAAATTTTATGGAGCAAATCTTTACCAAATGGAAAAACATTTGAGTTGACCGACAACAAAAACGGAGTTTATTTATATCATAAATCAGAACTTGGAGAATATTTTTTAGGAAGTGACGCTATAACACACTCATACAAAAACCATAAACGAAAACTTTGGATTACTCAACAAATACAAAACGAAGTAAACGAGCTTTTTGACACGGGTTCAACTATTGGAGCTTATACTTTATTTCCTAACAACAGAGTTGACGGAACACATTCAATAAATCAAGCACGTGGAGTAGACAGTTTAATTGACGACAGATTTGACTTGACATTGGAGTGTATTCGACTGTTTTACTTGGGACAGGAAAGTCCGCTTTACGACACGTTATTGAGATATAAAAACTTCTTTGACTTGTTTGAAAGTTTTAATGGCTATATCAGGTTCTTTCTCCTTGAGGATCTTGTCGACGAGAATCAAAAAATTAAATTTTACTTGCCGTTTGACAACTTCGCTACAAATCCAACATTTTCAGACATTGACGAGTATTTGACATATAAAAACGGAGTAATGAACTTCATTAAATCACGAAACAAGAGAATTGAAACCCACGCTCTCGCGCGATTTGTATCGCGTGGGAAAATAGTAACATAAAACCACACGAGAGGACTCGTGCGGTAGCGAAGGTAAGCTGTGATTACATACTGACGTTATTTGACGACCTAACCAACTTTGAATATTGGCACGACTTAAGCAAACTATATCTGGAAGAAAAGATGAATGACTTGTAATTTCATACTTAACAGTTTTTTAAAACCTAATAGGTGCAAATTTCCTCTCAATCAGGTTTATCACCAACACCTACCAGGTTTTTAAAACCTGGTAGGTGTAAATTCAGGAAATGTTTTTTACATAAATCAATTGCAATCAAAAAACAAGTATTAACTTTGAGGCGATTAACCCCTTGCCTATAAATGCGAAATATACTCAGTTAACCGGGTATACCCACCCAAAAGAAGGAATAATATTAGTGGAATGGGTATATCAGGCTAAAAAAGAGACAGTGCAACAAAAGAATTAAACGAAATAAATATGATATGCAAGCAAAAGAAACAAAACTCCAAGACATAATTGAAGGAACAAAACAATATGTAATTCCTTTATTTCAGAGAACTTATAGTTGGACAACAAAGGAATGGGAAGTTCTTTGGAAAGACCTTGTAGAACTTTGTGAAATGGAAAATCCAAGAACTCATTTTATTGGATCAATTGTAAATATGCCAACCGTTTCTGTGCCAGAGGGAGTTGCGAAATACCTGCTTATTGACGGTCAACAAAGATTGACAACTATTTTTATTTTGTTAATCTTGTTACGCAATAAAGCACGAGAGAATCAAAATATGCGCTTTGCGGACGAAATTAATAATACATTACTTGTTAATCAATACAAAGATGGCATTGATTATTACAAATTAATGCCAACTCAAGTTGACAGAGAAACTTATCAGAATTTAATAACTGGCAATCCAAATGAATCAGAAAACCAACTAACAAGGGCATATACTTTCTTTGAAAAGAAACTCAAACAAATAGAAATTGAACCTGAAAAACTTAAAAAAGTTATTACGAGTTATTTTTCAATAGTAAGTATTGTTCTTGATGTTGACGATAATCCTTATTTGGTTTTTGAAAGCCTTAACGCAAAGGGGCGTCCATTAACACAAGCAGACCTTATCAGAAACTTCTTTTTTATGCGAATTCATATTGATAATCAAGAAGATGTTTATAAGAGTTTTTGGTTGCCAATGCAGACTGCTCTAAATGAGGACTTAACGGAATTCATTCGACATTACTTGATGAAAGATGGAAATATTATAAAGCAAGGTGATGTTTATTATGCTCTAAAGGACAATGTTTCTACAACAAATGCAACCGATTATCTAAAAAAATTAAAAGAATTCTCAATTTTTTATCATAGGTTTAAATATCCTGAATTTGAACAAGAACCTGAGCTTCAAAGAATGTTTAGGCGACTTAATCGAATTGAAGTAACAACAGCATATCCCTTGTTGCTGAATTTTTATAGCAATTATAACGAAGGGAAAATTGACAAAAATGGATTTGTGACAATTTTAAAAACATTAGAAAACTACTTGATTAGAAGATTTGTATGCAATATTGCAACCAATCAATTAAACAAAATATTTCCTACGGTTTATCCTTTGATTCAATCAAAATATTCTGACAATATTATTGAAGGCTTTAAAACAATATTACAAGGAAAAGGCTATCCAAAAGATAACGAATTTTTCTTGCGCTTTCGTGAAGCTAAGTTTTATGGTGGTGGTGATAGAGTCGTCAAAACTAAATTAATTTTGGAAACCATTGAGGGAAGTTTTAACCATAAAGAAGCAGTATCGTTTGAAAATTTGACCGTAGAACATGTTATGCCACAAACATTATCCGAATGGTGGCAAGGGCATTTGGGAGAAGATTGGGACGAGACTCACGAACTTTATTTACATACAATTGGGAATTTAACTTTGACTGCCTACAATTCCGAATTGTCAAATGACGATTTTCCAATCAAAAAACAAACATTGAATGAAAGTCATCTTGAAATAAATAAGTATTTCGCAAATACTCCTACTTGGTCAAGAACTGAAATTGAATATAGAGCAGAGAATCTTGCAAAAAAAGCACTAGAAATTTGGCCATATTTTGGACAGGAAAATTCATCACCAACAGACATACAAGAAGTTACTGGCACAACACCGATAGGACTTAAAATATTAGGTCAGAATTTTGATGTAAAAACTTGGCGTGATGTAATGGAGCAAACACTTAATGTAGTCGCAGACCTTGAACCTGAAAAGTTTGAAATAATTGCCCACAACTTTCCAAGATATGTTGGTAAAGATAAAAATAAATTCAGAGCAATCAGACAGCTCCAAAATGATTATTTTATCGAGGTCAATTTGTCAGCACAGAGTATTCAAAGACTTTGCTACCAAGCGATGGAAACAATTGAATTAACTTCTGACGAATGGGAAGTTTTAGTACAATGACAAATTGATTTAAAATAAAGCCCGAACCGCTAACACACGCTCTATGTGCATTGGCTGGCTGATCCTGCTAAGGCGGGGCAAGCAGTGCAATTGGCCCGTTTTGCTCCCTCATTCACTTTGTCCGTCAGCTGACGGACAGTGAACGCTCCCTCCCGATGCATCGGGACAAATGCCCATAGTCACTGTCGTTAGGGGCAAGCATAAAAAAAAATAAAACAAGAAGTACATTTAATACGAAAAATTTGCACACACGTATAAATATATATATATTTGCACGTATGAAATTATTTAATCACAAAACTCATTATGAATACGAAACTAACACTTACAATCGAACAAACAATTATTGAAAGAGCGAAGAAATATGCTAACAATAAGGGACGAAGTTTGTCAGAGATCATTGAAAATTATCTAAAAGCTATTACGAGAGATGAAAATGCAGAAAACATTGAATTGACTCCTATCGTAAAATCACTTAAAGGTTCTTTCAAAGCTCCTCAGAATTTTGATTACAAGAAAGAGTTATCTAAGCGTTTAACCGAAAAATACCAATAAAATGCATAAAGTACTTATTGATACAGACGTTATTTTAGATTTCTTTTTTAATCGAAAACCATTTTCTGATAATGCTGCTCAAATTTTAGCTTTATGTGAATCTAATGAGATAAAGGGATTTATTACTTCTGTGATTATTAGCAATGTATATTATTTATTAAGACAAACAGCGACTCACGAAAAAGTCGTCGAAAAATTAATACAACTAACATCAATAATCGAAGTCTTAACAACAGACAAAACAGTAATTCGAAAAGCGTTGAACTCCAGTTTTAAAGACTTCGAAGATGCTCTTCAAAACTTCTCCGCTGAATTATCAGGAGAAATTGATTTAATTATAACTCGAAATATCAAAGATTATAAAAACAGTTCGTTGGGTATTCTAACCCCGGAAAATTACTTGAAAACACTAATTGCCAGCCGCTAATATACACCTCCTGTTCATTGGCGGCTGACCCCGCAAATGGAACATGCCGTGAAACGGTGACCGCCAATTATAAAACATTAACGGCTATTTTTCATCATCTAATCACTTTTTATCCTACATTTGCGCAAACTTTTTATGAACAGGTTTGTTTCAGTACCAAATGAAAAAGCTATTTTCCATAGTATTTGCTGCATTGATTCTCCTTTCGGGGATGCATCTTTCGTTGGCTACGCATATATGCGGAGGTGAACTGGCTGCTGTAAAATGGTCGCTGGTTGATGAAAAGGCAAGCTGTGGAATGGCAATAGATAAACAAATTAATACCACCGCCAATACGATTACTGCTGAAAGTTGCTGCAAGGATGAAACATCTTTCTTTGCTGTTGACTCAAACTACAATCCTTCTACTATACAAATTAATGAACCTGTCAACCAACTTTTGCAGGTTTTCTATATTCCCGAAACGATTGGATTCCAATTTTCCAATACTCGTTCTTCTGTAAACGCAACTATCCAGCCACCCGGCAAATTCATTGCCAGTGCTGTCAGTCTCCCCGATATTTGCGTATTCCGTATTTGATTAACTGATATCATTTGAATTTTAGCTGAAGAGTTTTTTGAACTCATTGGCTAACGGGTTGTTATACCCATACCATTCCTATATATTAATTATTAAAATATTCCAAAATGAAAACATTAAAATTATTTCTTGTAGCTTTAATAGCTATCACCGTAAGTGCAACTACATCTGCACAAGTGACCGATCATTCAAAAATGGTTATGACAAAAACCGAAACCATCAAAGTGGCAGGTAAATGCGAAATGTGCAAGGCACGTATCGAAAAAGCCGCTAAAGTAGATGGCGTCACCAAAGCTGTTTGGAGTGATAAAACAAAGTTACTGACTTTGGTTTATAACCCTATGAAAGTGAAAAGCGACGACATTCAAAAGCAAATTGCTGCTGTTGGTCATGACACACCTAAGTACAAAGCAACTGATAAGGCTTATAATGCTTTGCCGGGCTGTTGCAAATACAGATGACCCCCAACCCCCTAAAGGGGGCTTTGGGGTTACTACCTTTTTTACATTCATCTCATTTATTCATCTTTTTAATTCCCCTTTAGGGGTTAGGGGTCTATGTTTAATAAACTCGTTCATTATTTTCTCTATCACAGGCTGATTACGTTTATTTTCCTGATTGCCTTTTTGGTGATGGGAATTGCGTATGCACCGTTCAATTGGAAAACGGGCATTATTCCGCGCGATCCGATCCCGGTGGATGCCATTCCCGATATTGGTGACAACCAGCAGATTGTTTCCACCGAATGGATGGGACGCTCGCCCCGTGATATTCAGGATCAGATCAGTTATCCCCTCACGTCGGCATTGCTCGGCATTCCCGGTGTGAAGACTATTCGTAGCACGTCTATGTTCGGCATGTCGTTTATCTACATTATTTTCAAGGATAACGTGGAATTTTACTGGAGCCGCTCGCGGATATTGGAAAAGCTGAATTCATTGCCAGTCGGAACGTTGCCGCAAGGCGTTCAACCGGCATTGGGACCGGATGCTACGGCACTTGGTCAAATCTTTTGGTACACGCTCGAAGGGCGCGATCCGAAAACCGGCAAACCGAATGGCGGTTGGAGTCCGCAGGAATTGCGTACTATTCAGGATTTCTACGTCAAATACAGTCTGTCGGCTGCCGAAGGTGTTTCGGAAGTGGCTTCGGTGGGCGGTTTTACCAAGGAATATCAGGTGGATGTAAACCCCGAAGCTATGAAAGCTTTTGGTGTTTCGGTGATGGACGTGATGAATGCCGTCCGCAAAAGCAATCTCGATATTGGAGCCGAAACCGTGGAACTGAATAATGTGGAATACATTATCCGGGGCTTGGGTTACGTGAAAAATCTGGACGACCTCGATAATTCAGTCGTTTCGGTTCGGAATAATATTCCCGTTCGGATAAAAGATGTAGCCCGAACTTCCTTTGGACCTGCTACCCGTCGCGGTGGTCTGGATAAAGCAGGAAGCGAAGCGGTAGGAGCGGTAGTGGTAGCCCGTTATGGTTCCAATCCGATGGAAGTAATCGGCAACGTGAAAGCCAAAATCAAAGAAATTGAAGCCGGATTGCCACAAAAGAAACTGCCGGATGGTAGCATTTCGAAAGTAACCGTGGTGCCTTTTTACGACCGCACCGGTTTGATTAAAGAAACTATCGGAACACTTGAATCGGCTCTGTCGCACGAAATCCTGATCAGCATTATTGTCATTATCGTGTTGGTATTGAATCTACGCGCTTCGGTGATTGTTGCAGGATTATTGCCATTGGGCGTGCTAATGACATTTATTCTGATGCATTTCTTTGGAGTGGAAGCGAATATCGTAGCCCTGTCGGGTATTGCCATTGCCATTGGGGTAATGGTGGATATTGGCATTGTGGATGTGGAGAATATTCTGCGGCATCTGGAAATGCCTGAGAATAAAGGAGTCCGAGGCAAAGAACTGATGAACGTCATTTATCTTGCCACGACTGAAGTGCGTGCTGCGGTGGTAACTTCCATCGCTACCACCATTGTAAGTTTCTTGCCTGTATTTGCCATGGAAGCTGCCGAAGGAAAATTATTTCATCCGCTGGCGTTTACCAAGTCGTTTGCTCTTATATCTGCATTTCTTCTTGGTATCATCGTTCTGCCAACGTTGGTGCATATCTTTTTTGATATCAGGATTGATACGAAAAAAATCCGCCGGTATTTTAACGGTGGTTTGATTGCGGGCGGAATTGCAATTATTATTTTTTGGCACGTATGGCCTGCGTTGGCATTGGTTGCTGTCGGAATAAATAATTTGCAGGATTATCGCTGGCCTGAAAAATGGAAAGAGTTCCCGAACTATATCAATATTGCCATTGCGGTGTTGGTGGCATTGTATTATTTGTCTATGGAATGGCTGCCGTTAGGCGCACACAACAGTTTATTGGTTAACTTCCTGTTTGTAGCTGGAATTGTTGCGGTTATTCTGGGTGCATTGATGACGATGGTTCATTTTTACGAACCGATTCTTCGCTGGGCATTGATTCATAAATGGAAATTCCTGATACTTCCTCTTTTTACGCTGTTTTTTGGACTGCTTGCCTGGCAGGGATTTGATAAAGTTTTCGGACCGGTGGCAAAAGGTGTTGAAAAAATCGGGTGGCAAGCTCCGGCAAAAGTATTTCCGGGAATTGGCAAAGAATTTATGCCGTCATTGAACGAAGGTTCGTATTTGCTTATGCCAACCAGTATGCCGCATTCGAGTATTGAAAAGAATCTGCAATACATCGAAACGCTGGATAAACGCTTGTCGGCTATTCCCGAAGTGGAAGTGGCGGTGGGCAAATGGGGACGTGTCAATTCAGCTCTCGATCCAGCTCCGGTGCAGATGTTCGAGAATACCATCAATTATCGTCCGGAATATATTCTGAACGAAGATGGTCATCGCGAACGTTTCAAAGTAGATAAAGAGGGTGCATTTTTGTTGAAAAATGGAAAGACATTCAATGCTGAGAAAGAAACTTTCCGAGCCATTCCTGCTGATAGTTTGATTCAGTCAGACAAAGGTGAATACTTCCGTCAATGGCGGCCACAGATTAAAAAGCCGAACGACATCTGGAATGAAATAGTCAAAGTGACAGATATTCCCGGTTTGACTTCTGCTCCGAAGCTGCAACCCATCGAAACACGATTGGTAATGCTTTCTACCGGAATGCGTGCGCCTATGGGTTTGAAAGTGTACGGACCGGATTTGGAATCGATAGAAAAAGCCGGAATGCAATTTGAAAAGGCATTGAAAAGTGACCCATCGATTAAAGCTTCATCGGTGTTTTACGATAGGGCAGTTGGTGCTCCATATATGGAAATAAAATTGAATCGCGAAAATATGGCGCGTTATGGAATGACTGTGAGTGATGTGCAGGAAATACTGCAAGTTGCTATGGGTGGTATGGCATTGAGTACTTCGGTAGAAGGGCGTGAGCGTTTCCCGATGCGTGTCAGGTATGCCCGTGAGTTGCGCGACAATCCTGATGATATCAAGCGGATTCTGATTCCGGCGATGAACGGAACACAAATCCCACTGAGTGAATTGGCCGATATAAATTATACGCGTGGTGCGCAAATGATTAAAACCGAGAATACATTCCTGGTTGGTTATGTCATTTTCGACAAGGTGGAAAGCAAAGCCGAAGTGGACGTGGTGGACGAGGCCGGTACGATATTGCAGAAAAAACTCGACTCGGGTGAATTAAAGTTGCCTGCCGGAGTTACTTACAAATTTGCCGGAAACTATGAAAATGAGATTCGTGCGACCGAGCGGTTATCCCTTGTTATCCCAATCAGTTTGTTGCTGATTTTACTCTTGTTGTACTTCCAGTTCAAAACCGTTACGGCTTCATTTATCCATTTCTCAGGCGTGTTTGTGGCGTTTGCAGGTGGATTTATCATGCTGTGGCTCTACGGACAGGATTGGTTCCTCAACTTTTCCATTGCGGGAATGAACTTGCGCGATCTGTTCCAAATGCATCCTATAAATCTGAGTGTAGCGGTCTGGGTAGGGTTTATTGCCCTGTTTGGAATTGCCACCAACGACGGTGTGATTATGGGAACCTACATTCATCAGGTGTTTGAAGAGAAGAAACCGAAAACGGTTCACGAAGTGCGTGAAGCTGTTGTTTCTGCCGGCAAGAAACGGGTTCGTCCGGCTATGATGACAACAGCTGTGGCGGTAATCGCCTTGCTACCGGTGCTTACTTCCACAGGAAAAGGGGCGGACATTATGGTGCCAATGGCTATCCCCGCTTTTGGCGGAATGATTATTCAGGTAATGACGATTTATGTGGTTCCGCTGTTTCAGGCAATGTGGAGGGAAAGAGCAGTAAATGTAAGAATTAAAGAATGAAAAAATGTAAGATTTGAAATATGAGAAAGCTAATTTTATATTTGACAGCATTGACATTTAGTATTTCTGCTTATTCGCAGGATTCGCTAATGCATTACCTCGAGATTGCCGCCAAAAACAACCCGACAGTCATGCAGCGATACAATGAATATCAGGCTGCCTTGCAGAAAGTGCCGCAAGTGGGTAGTTTGCCCGATCCGCAATTGGATATGGGAGTTTACCTGAGTCCGATGGAATTGATTGCAGGCAATCAGGTGGCGGATATTAAGTTGATGCAAATGTTTCCGTGGTTTGGCGTTATCAAAAATGCCAAAGATGAAATGAGTTTGATGGCTAAAGCAAAATTTGAAACTTTCAGAGATGCGAAGTTGCAGGTCTACTACGATGTGCAGCGAACGTGGTTCGATTTGTACAAAGTCCGGCGAAATATCCTTATTTCCGAAGAAAATGTGGATTTGTTGAAAACCATTGAACACTTGACCTTGGTAAAATTCAGGTCAGGTTCATCGGGTGGCAGTTCTTCTGCTTCCGGAAGTAAAATGTCAGGTGGCAATTCTCCGACGGCTTCTTCCGGCTCTTCTGGAATGAATGTGATGGGTGGAACTTCTGTATCTTCTTCAACTTCTGTATCTTCTGCATCTTCTCCTGTTCCTATGAGTTCATCTTCGGGTGCAACAAGTTTGACAAATGTTTATCAGATTCAGATTGAGACAGGTGATTTGGAAAATAATATCGCTTCGTTGAAAAACGAAGAACAAGTGGTTGTGGCACGTTTCAATAGTTTGTTGAATCATCCGCAGAAAACGCCTGTTGCGTCAGTTGATTTATTGTCAACCGAACCGTTGGACATTGCGTATTTGTCGGTTTCCGATACAATGTTTACCCGAAACCCAATGTTAGGCATGTTGCAATATGAACAACAATCGTTGGACGCAAGGAAAAAGATGCAGAAACAAATGGGACTGCCGATGGTTGGAGTTGGTGTGAATTATTCTGTGATTGCAAAAAGTGCGATGTCAACTTCGTCCATGAATGGTCAGGATATGATTATGCCAATGGTTACGTTGACTTTACCAATTTACAGGAAGAAATATAATGCCCAGCAAGCTGAAACAAAGTTCATGAAAACCGCTTCCGAGCAAAACTTCCAGGCAACGGCCAATGCTTTGCAAACGGAGTATTATGAAGCTTTGCAATTGTATAACGATGCGCAACGTAGGATGAAATTATATGATAGTCAAAGTCAGTTGGCGAAAAAGTCGCTGGATATTTCCATTAAAACCTTTTCATCGTCGGCTTCTGGCTTAACTGATATTTTGCGCATTCGTCAGCAATTGTTCAATTATGAATTGAAAAAGGTGGAAGCTGTGACTGATTTTAATAAGGCGGAAGCATGGATTAAACGATTGATACAATGACCCCCTGCCCCCTAAAGGGGGTTCTAAGACGTGGTTTCTGATTTAGTGCTAAATAAAACAATACTAATATCTCTTATTCCCCTTTTGGGGTTAAGAGTAATAAATAAAAGAATATGAACAAAATATTTAAAAGTAACTCCAGTTCCCCTTTAGGGGTTAGGGGCCTCCGTTCAGGACTTTTGGTTCTTGCCGGACTATTTATTGGCTGGATATTCTTCCATTCGCCACATAAAGCAACGGATAAACAACAAGTAACGACCGAAGCTAAAAAACAGATTTGGACTTGCTCCATGCATCCGCAAATCAGGTTGGATCATCCCGGTAAATGTCCGATTTGCGGTATGGAATTGATTCTGTTGCAAAATGCAGAAACCAAAATTGATTCCAATGCAGTTCATTTTAGTAAAGAAGCGATGGAACTTGCCAATGTGTCTACTTCAATTGTCAGTCGTCAGAAACCTGTAAAAGAAGTTAGACTTTATGGAAAAGTGCAAGCCGATGAACGGTTATTGCAAAATCAGGTGGCGCATATTGGAGGACGAATAGATAAGTTATTTGTGAACTTTACGGGTGAAGCAGTTCACAAAGGTCAGTTGTTGGCGATGATTTACTCGCCTGAACTGGTTACAGCACAACAGGAACTGATTGAAGCGGCAAAAAGCAAACAGTCACAACCTGAGATTTACGAAGCCAGTAAACAAAAACTGATGCAATGGATGTTGACAGAAAATCAAATTGCCCAAATTGAAAGTTCCGGTAAGGTAAAAATGAATTTTGAAGTATATTCCAACACGTCGGGAATTGTTACAGACAAACGGGTTGCAACCGGTGACCATGTTTCGGAAGGAAGCGTGTTATTTGATATTGCCAATCTTTCCAACGTTTGGGTGTTGTTCGATGCGTACGAAAGCGATTTGCCGTTTTTGAAAGTGGGCAATACCATTTCGTTTACGTTGCAGGCATTGCCGGGAACTAACTTTTCGGCCAATATCAAATTTATTGACCCGGTGATTGATCCGGTTAACAGGGTAGCCAAAGTGCGTGTTGAAGTGAGCAACGCAGGCGGAAAACTGAAACCCGAAATGTTTGCTACCGGCGTGGTAAAAGCGAATTTGAACGAGTTTAAAGACAAGATGGTTATTCCACGTTCGGCGGTATTGTGGACTGGCAAACGCTCCATCGTGTATGTAAAGCAACCTAATGCGGTAGAAATCAATTTCAAGATGCGCGAAATAGAACTCGGACCAATGCTTGGCAACAGTTATGTGGTGGAAAGCGGACTGAAAGAAGGCGAAGAAATTGTAACTGATGGGACTTTCAGCGTGGATGCTGCGGCTCAATTGGCGGGGAAACCGAGCATGATGAATCATGATGAACCTAAAACTAAAAAAGTCAGCAGCATGCCGGGAATGGATATGTAATTTTGACCTATAAGCCAGAACTTCTAATATCATCTGTACATATAAAATAGCCCAAAGTGATTTTATATGTTTTACTGTGGTTAATGCCGATGATTACAAACAAATAGGACAATAAGATGAAGTCGAAATTGGACTATATTGTTTGTTCAATCGGTATAACAACACATTACGGTTTTTTAGAACGAATTAAGATCGTTTTGTTAATAATAAAGCTGCCACCGAAATTAATCGATGGCAGCGTTAATTTTAAATAAAATAATTGTTTATTGTTCAAAAACATAAAAGGTTTTTATTTCCCAGCTACCAGCTGCTTTGTCTGCAGCATCACTCATATATTTGAAAGCTATGCGTACATTGTTTTTTCCAGCGTAAGCTGCTAGGCTAATAGGTGTAGAAGTAATGAAGGTCCAGCTTGCACCACTTGGATAACCTGCATCAGGAATAGTAAGTTGTTTCCAATCTTCTGGTTTAATAGATGTACCATCACTGGTAGTTGAACCCCATAAGGTAATTGCTTTATGCATTTTATCAGTACTTGTGCCTGTATCACCAAAATAACGTCCAACGTGCATAAAAGATACCCAAGGTGTAACCCGTTCTGTTAAGTTTAATGGAGGAGAAATCAACCAATCTTCATTCGAAAAATATTCTTTTGTTGCAGATACATAACCTGTCATTAACATGTATTTGTAGTTAACATCCCAAGCCCATACTTGATCTCCAGTTACACTTACAATTTTAAAATCACCAAGTCCATCGATTAAACCCATGTAAATATCTGAATCGATAAATTGCCATGTTCCATCCTTGAATACAAATTTAGCATTTTGGGGAATTATTGGATTGTACTTTATCCAATTTGTACCGTCGTAAATAAATACCAAATAATTTGTAACTGTGGCTGTACCTGTATAGAATTTATAACGAATAAGTCTTATTTCACCAGATTTAATATAAGGTGTTATACCAAGCTTATTTGTTGATTTTAACCAAATTGGAATATAAAAATTTGGATCAATGGCTGATGAAAAATTCTTATATTGACCAGGCAGATTTGTTGCGGTCCCCATTGAAATATAATCATCATCAAGTAATGTATATTTATTAGTTGTTGCAATTTTAGTAGTGTCATAAGGAATACTTTTATTATAAGTAACCATTACGGTCGATTTTGCATCGTTATACAAAAACTTTGTAGCCAAAAAATATGGAACATATGTTTTTGCCGGAACAGTATCCAATAAAAATTTATTGGTAGCAATTGCTTTTGCAATTGTTGAATCCTTTTTAGTCTTAGCAACTTTTAAGGCCTCTTTACTGATGGTACTATAATCAGCATCAACCAATGTATAGTTATACATTATCAAATTCGTTGGAATGGCAGCTTGATCAAAACCGGGGAAATTAGTTGCATTATAATCTTGGCATGCGCTCAATAAAGCCAATACAGCCAAACTTACTATATAATATATCTTTTTCATTGTTTATAATTTTATTGAATGATACTATTTAAAATCTGATTTTTAAGTTCATTGACCAGGTACGTCCAAAACCATAAAATACACTCGCTGTTTTCCAGGTATGATCGGATCCATCAGTAGCATCGGTAATATATTCACTATCTAATAAGTTGAATATATTTCCTGTTAAAGTTGCATCGTAAGTTCCTATTTTGAAACGATAGTTAGCCGAAAAATCAAGGGTAACTGCATCAGGAATCATCCATGGTTGAGAGAAATCTGCTGATGCTAAACTTGTTCCAACAGAAGAAATGTTGAAATAAGAATAATTCTTACCGAAATAATTTCCATCCAAACCAATACGGAATCCTTTTAGGATTTGATAATTTAAACCTAAAGCAGCCGTATTTTGTGCAGAGTTACCTACGTGAATTCCTTGAAGATTTACTTTTACTATACCTTGTTTGGGGTCTAACATAGGAACGACATTTCCTAAAATATCAACAGGTTGTCCCTGGCTATCATAGAGGTAGCCGGTTGCATTATTCTGCCATGTCCAATCTCCCAACGAAATCATACCGGTTATTTCCAAATCTTTAACAGGCTTAACTACAAAATCAAGTTCAATGCCTTGATGAAGAGCATTTACACCTTGCATATTGGCAACTAAACTGTTTTGAACATTGGCGTTAATTGAACGAACCAACGTTTTATCAATCCAGTTAGTACGATAAACGTTCAAATTAGCCGTAAAATATTTGGAACGGAATCCATAACCAAGTTCAGCCGAGAATGCTTTTTCATTCACTGCATTTGGGTTTAATTCGTTGCTGATAGTTGATTGAAGGAAAGCACCACCCGAGAAGAACGGAGCACGTGAAATAATTCCTATATTAGCAAAAACATTGTGATTCGTATTAATATTGTAATTGGCACCACCTTTTATAGAATAACCCAGAAAGTTAGATGTTTTTGAAAGTGCTTGTGAAGGATCATAATAAAATCGATCGTAGCGCCAATTTGAAGTGTTTGAAGCTGAAGCTGAAACGAAAGCGCTTAAACCATTTTTATTATATTCGGCTTGTCCGAAAAGACCTTCACTGGCTACAAAACCATCATAGTCACGATAAACCACATCGCCAACTCCCAATTTTTTTGTTTTCCAACTTTGATCAGTTAACAAGGGACGCAATGAAGTAACATCAATAAAGAAATTACCGCCGTATAAATCAGTAATCACATTGGTATGTGTTCCTTTATAATAACGTAAATCCAAACCACCATAAAAATCAATATTTTGACCTATTTTAGTGTTGTAAGTTGACAATGCACCAACCCATACATGACTATTAACGGCTGTTGACATGATCATTTTTGAACCATTGGTGTTGGTAGGATCTGTATTCAACTTATAAATCGCACCATAATCAAATGTTCCATCCGAAGCTCTGAAAAGGGTATTTGGAACCCCAGCTGTTGAACCATACCAGTTAGTACGGTCGCCACTCGTATAGCCTTGACCTCCCCAGCCTCCACCATTTCCTAATGAAAGGTAAACAGCAGTCGAAAGACTTGATTTTTCGTCAATCGTCCAGAAATGATTCAATGAAATTTGAGGTTTATTGTAATAATTGTAAGAAGATTGTTTTCGTTGACCATTCATATCAAAACCATAAGAAGCATTGTATCTGTATTTCAACGGTTGTAATTGCCACTGAGCAATAGTTAATTTATCACCGCTATTGCGTTGATTGTGCCATTGTGGAGCAGAAAATGCGGTAAACGATAATTGTTGAGAATCGCTAATTCTTTTCGAGATATTTACAAAATAGGAGTAAGCTTCATATTCAGTTCCTTGAATATATCCATTACTTGTAGTTTTTGAACCTAATAAAGTTATAGCCCAATTGTTGGCAGTTAAACCTGTTGAAACTGCAAATCCAATTTTAGCATAACCATCATTGCCAATACCATACGAAACAGAACCGCCTTTTATAGCATCGGTTGAACGGGTTACAACGTTGATAGAACCACCTAATGAAGGAGCGGCTACTTTCGATGCACCTAAGCCGCGTTGAACCTGCATAGATCGGGTTACATCGCTTAATGCACCCCAGTTTGACCAGTAAATTCCTCCCCATTCCATATCATTCATAGGTACACCATTAATCATAACCGCAATATTGGGAGCTTCAAAACCACGTAAATTTACACGTGAATCGCCATAACCGCCACCTTGTTTGGTTGCATAAATACCTGGTGTTGATTTTAATATTTCAGGAAATTCCTGTGTTCCCAACTTGGTTTCAATCATCACGGGATCGATAACCGAAAGTGCAACAGGAGTTTTACGACGAACTGCAATTGAAGAAGTTACGGTAACATCGTTTAGACCAATTGCTTCACTTTCAATTGCAATAGTACCTAAATTCGGATTTTTTGCAGAGACTTCGATTGTTTTAGAGAAATATCCTATGTAGGATACTGTAATTTCTTGCTTCCCTGACGGGATTTTAATGGCAAAACTTCCATCGAGCGATGTGGCAATACCTGCACCGGTCGCGGGGTTTATGACACTTACACCTACAAGAGCTTCGTTTGTGGCTTTGTCAACCACAACTCCCTTCACCAATCCTTGCGAAAATGATAGCTGTGCAATCATGATCACAACAAAAAAAGAAATAACTTTTTTCATAAAGTTGTTGAATTAATTAGACTTAGTTTTAATTATGTTAGTAATTTCGGCAAATATAAGACTTTTCCTGTTAAATACTATTTCATTGAAAAAATAGTTATCAACAGTTTTGATAAAAAAAACAGGAAATCTTCCTTGCCTGATTTTATTATTAACTCTAAGGTTTCAGATTGAAACTATTTTTAGAAAAATTGCTCAAAATACGTTTTATTTATTGGAATTTTGTTTAATAATTGATATTTATCTTGCCAATAATAGGCAAAGTAGTTAAATCTATGTTATGCAACATAAATACTAATTATTTGGTTAAAATCAACTGCATTAGTTGACAATTGAATTTAGTTAATCCGTTTTAGATTAAAATTTTCATCAAAAAAGCAGTATCTTTGTACCTCTTTTTTAATTTTGTGATAGGTTGATTTATGAATTATAACAAGAAATTTATGCGCAAAGCAATTGCTTTGTCTTTAGAAAATATAAAAAATGGTGGTGGTCCTTTTGGAGCAGTTGTTGTAAAAGATGGAAAAATTATTTCAACCGGAGTAAATCGGGTAACTTCGAATATCGATCCAACTGCCCATGCCGAAGTGAATGCGATTCGCAAAGCTTCCAGAAAGTTGCGAACATTTGATTTGTCGGGTTGTGAAATTTATACTTCTTGCGAACCTTGTCCTATGTGTTTGGGAGCAATTTACTGGGCACATATCGATAAAATGTATTTCGGAAATACTAAATCAGATGCTAAAAACATTGGTTTCGACGATTCATTTATTTACGACGAAATTGCTTTGAAACCTGAGAACAGACAGGTGAAAACTATTCAACTGCTTCCAGACGAAGCTATTAAAGCTTTTGAAGCATGGAAAAATGTCGAGGATAAAGTCAGATATTAGTTGATTGGTTGATTAGTTAATTAGCCAATATCGGTAGTTTTGTTGTAAATTTGAGATTTTAAAAACAAATACAAATGGCAAATAACTTTGAATCATTGGATGTTTGGAAAGAGTGTCGCATATTTAGAAAACAAATTTCCAGTGTAGTTAAAACATTTCCGAATGAAGAAAAATACAGATTAACTGACCAATTAATAAGGGCAAGTAGGTCTGTCACAGCAAATATTGCAGAAGGTCACGGACGTTACCATTTTCAGGAAAATAGTCAATTCTGTCGACAAGCACGTGGATCATTGACTGAAACACTCGACCATTTGCTATGTGCTTTAGATGAGAAATATATAGATGAAATCCAATTAAATGAATTCAGAGAACAATATGAAAATTGCATTAAATTATTGAATGGTTATATTGTTTTTTTGCAAAAACAAAAAGATACCTACAATACTAAATCGACCAAATAACAAAATAACCTATCAACCAAATAACCAATTAACTAATTAACCAATTAACTAATTAACCAATCAACTTAGCAGATTTTCAACAACTTTACGCTCATCATCCTCAAGTGAATGCGCTTGTAAAATGGGCTTCTTCACTCGAACCAAATCTAAAAATTTCCGGTTTGAGCGGTTCTTCATCTGCGTTGACAATTGCTTCGCTTTTCAAAGCTAATCTACATACTCATATCATCGTCCGGGATGATGCTGACGACGCAGCTTATCTCTACAATGATTTGAAGCAAATTCTTTCTACGGAGGAAGTATTTTTCTTTCCATCCTCTTTCAAAAAAGCCATTAAATTATCGCAACTGGATGCTGCGAACGATATTTTGCGTACCGAAGTGTTAAACCGGTTGGCAAATACAACAGTTCCTTGTATAGTGGTTACTTATCCCGAATCGTTAATGCAAAAAGTAGTTTCTGCCGGCAGCATGCAAAGCCGAATGTTGCGAATGCATGTCGGCGAAAGTCTGGGGATTGATTTTGTAGTGGAAATGCTTACCGAATATGGTTTCGAACGGGTTGATTTTGTGTATGAACCGGGTCAGTTTTCTGTGCGTGGTAGCATTGTAGATATATTTTCGTATGCTAATGAATTGCCCTATCGATGCGATTTTTTTGGTGACGAAGTGGATACTATCCGTGTTTTTGATATTGAAACACAACTTTCGCAAGAAAAGAAAGCTGAAATTATTATTATACCTGATTTACAACGTGATATTACTTCGCCACACGTTTCTTTTTTTGAATTTATTCCGACAAATAGTTGGTTTAGCTTTGCAAATGTATCTTTTGTACGTGAACGTATCAATCAACTTTATAATGAGGCACTTGTAAAAGCGAACGAAGTAGAACACAAAACACCCCATCTAAACAAGACGCAAATTACCGGTGATGAGTTTATAGATCAGGTTCAATCTTTCCGAAAAATGGAATGGGGCGAAAAAGCTTATTTTCAACATAAAACCACCATTCAATTCAATACTTCGCCCCAACCCATTTTTCATAAAAATTTTGACTTGGTGGCAAATAACCTGAAACACAAACTGGACGAAGGTTATAAAGTGTATATTCTCAGCGATAGCGTCAAACAAACCGACCGTATTGCAGCTATTTTTGCCGATCGTGGTGATGATATTGCTTTTCAACCGATAAAAAATACCTTGCATGAAGGCTTTATCGATCATGATTTATCCTTATTGTGTTATACCGACCACCAGATTTTCGACCGTTTCCATAAATATCAACTTAAAACAGATAAAACACGTTTGGGCAAAGTAGTGATGACGCTCAAAGAGTTGAATCAGTTCCAGATTGGTGATTATATGGTGCATGTGGATCATGGGGTTGGTACTTTTGGGGGATTGATACGCACCAATGTGAATGGCAAAATGCAGGAAATGGTGAAACTCGTTTACAAAGACGATGACATTATTTTCGTCAGCATTCATGCCTTGCATCGCATTTCGAAATACAAAGGAAAAGAAGGTGAAGCGCCACGCATTAATAAATTGGGTTCAGGTGCGTGGGAACGATTGAAAGAACGAACCAAATCCAAAGTAAAAGACATTGCCCGTGAATTAATTAAACTTTATGCAAAACGAAAAGCGGAGCATGGTTTTCAGTATTCTCCCGACAGTTATTTGCAACATGAACTGGAAGCATCGTTTATTTATGAAGATACGCCCGATCAAGTTAAATCGACTGCCGATGTGAAAAAAGATATGGAATCGACTTTGCCTATGGATCGTTTGGTATGTGGCGATGTGGGTTTTGGAAAAACCGAAATTGCCATTCGGGCTGCTTTTAAAGCCGTTACCGACAGCAAACAAGTGGCCGTGCTTGTTCCTACAACCGTTTTGGCTTTGCAGCATTACAACACGTTTAAAGACCGTTTAAAAGATTTTCCGTGTACGGTTGAATACCTGAGTCGCGCACGCTCAGCAAAACAAACTAAAGAAGTTCTTGATCGTCTCGAAAAAGGTAATGTTGATATTGTTATTGGAACGCATAAATTGGTTGGTAAAAGTGTGAAATTTAAAGATTTGGGTTTGCTGATTATTGACGAAGAACAAAAATTTGGAGTTACGGTAAAGGAAAAACTCAAGGAAATGAAAATAAACGTGGATACGCTTACCATGACAGCCACGCCAATTCCACGTACGTTGCAGTTTTCGTTGATGGGAGCGCGCGATTTGTCCATTATTAATACGCCACCACCAAATCGTTATCCTGTTCAGACAGAAATTCATTTGTTTGACGAGGATGTGATTCGCGAAGCTATTCAATTGGAAATGAACCGGAATGGTCAGATTTTCTTTATCAATAACCGGATTCAAAGCATTTATGCTATGGAGGCAATGATAAAACGATTGGTCCCCGGTTGTCGGGTTGCAGTAGGTCATGGTCAGATGCCTGCTGATAAACTGGAAGAAATCATTATTGATTTTATTGATTACGAGTATGATGTGCTGGTTGCAACCACCATAATTGAATCGGGAATTGATATACCGAATGTAAATACGATTATTATTAATAGCTCACATAATTTTGGATTAAGCGATTTGCATCAGTTGCGGGGCAGGGTAGGACGAAGCAACCGCAAAGCGTTCTGTTATTTGTTAGCTCCCGAAATGAGTTTACTGACGCCTGAAGCTCGCCGGCGATTGCAAGCCATCGAAACTTTTGCCGAATTGGGGAGTGGATTTAATATTGCCATGCAGGATTTGGATATTCGTGGCGCCGGAAACATGCTGGGAGCGGAGCAGAGCGGTTTTATTGCCGACTTGGGCTATGAAACCTATCAAAAGATTCTGAACGAAGCTGTCTATGAATTAAAAGACGAAGAATTTGCTGAGTTATATGCCGACGAACGTGCTGAAAACGCGTCATCTACTTCATTTGTAAACGATTGCCAGATTGATTCTGATTTGGAAGTACTTTTCTCCTATGAATACATTGAAAATGTGTCTGAACGTATTAGTTTGTATCGCGAGCTTGATAATATTGATAATGAAACAGAAATACTGGAATTTGAAAAACGATTGGAAGACCGTTTTGGAAAAATTCCTGCCGAAGGAATGAGTTTAATTCTGGTAGTTCGTTTACGATGGTTAGCTATGCGCTATGGAATTGAAAAATTAGTATTGAAAAACGAACAAATGACGGCTTTTCTTGTTTCTAACCCGCAATCACCTTATTATCAATCTGAGGCTTTTGGCCGTTTATTGCAATATATGACATCCCATCCACGGCAATGTCAGTTACGTGAAAAAAATCATCGTCGTTCGGTGGTGTTTTCGGATGTAAAAACGGTGGAAAAAGCGTGGGAAATACTGACCAGCATCAAGCATTGAGTATAATTAGTTACTTTTTCATTTTTTTTGATATTATTAATTTATTCTAAAAATTATGTTTATATTTGCACTAATTATTATATACAATTTGAACTTTTCTTCTGATATACTTTGTTAGAAAATCGAGAGTACTTATTAAGTAATTAGTAATCAATTATTCACCATAAAAATTTTACCAATATGAAAACAAAATCACAAATTCGACTTTTATCATTGTTTTTAGTTGCAATTCTTCTCCTATTTAATTACAGCTGTAACCCCAATGACCCAAACAATCCAACTTCTTCAGAAACAGTAAAAGACATTGATGGTAATGTTTATCACACAGTAAAAATTGGTACACAGACTTGGATGGTAGAAAATCTGAAAACCACCAAATACAAAGATGGCACAGCAATTCCATTGGTTACAGATAATAAAGTATGGATAAATTTGCCAACTCCCGCGTATTGTTGGTATGACAATGATGCCACCACCTATAAAAATACGTATGGAGCTTTGTATAATTGGTATGCTGTAAATACCGGAAAATTAGCTCCTACAGGCTGGCACGTACCTACAGATGCTGAATGGACAACGCTCAAAAACTATGTGAGCGCCAACCTTGGTACATCCGGCTCTGTAGCCAAAGCATTAGCCGCTACCACTAATTGGATCACCAATACTTCTGTAGGTGCAATTGGCAACGATTTAACAAAAAATAACACCTCCAGTTTTACAGCTCTGCCGAGTGGTTACCACAGCAACCATGGAGCATTCTACGACGTTGGATACGGCGGTTACTGGTGGAGTTCTACCGATAGCAGTACCTCGTATGCCTGGAATAGGTACTTGTACTGCTATGGCGGCAGTCTGGGCAGGTACTACGATTCGAAGAGCTATGGTTTTTCTGTCCGTTGTGTTAGGAATTATTAATTTATTTGATTATCCCGTCAAGTCGGGATGTCCGCTTCGCTTCCATTTGATTATTTTCGCCGGTAGGCGGTCGGCGACTTAGGATGATAGAGCCTGCCTGCGGTAGGTAGGTTCCGACTCTGTCCCTACAAACTCCGAAAAGCAATGATTTTCAAGCATCTATCCGCTTGGTAGTGGAATTATGCTTATTTGAAAGGCGGAATTCAGAAATTTGTATCAAAAGGAAAGAATTAAAGCTTTGATGCAATATAAAAAAAACCACATTGCCGTTAGTTGAGAAAACTCCTATAAATAGGATTTGAGGTGTTGGTTCTCTTTGTAATCTGCCGTCCGTTAGCTAACGGATACCCGAAGGCGCAGCCCGCCATTAAAAACCAGACATGTCTCGTTTAATTTTTTAAACGTTGAGTTTTCCAATCTCAGAACAATGCGGTTGTTTTTCTTTGACACAAAGATATAGCATTATTTTTGAATTATTCTTTTCATACGCAATTATTATAGTTAAAGATGCAAGTTTACAGTAATATTTTTAAATAAATTTCACAACCTCAAACTGTTTCAAAAAAAAGCATTTTAAAATTTCGTTATCTAAAAGAAAATATCTACTTTTGCAGTTCAGTATGAAAAACTGAATTAACAAAAGAAACAAATAATACAATCTTATGGCTAAAAAAGAGGAAAAAAAGCACGACGAATTGGAAAATGTTCAACATGCGTTAACAACGTCAGAAGCATTTATAGAAAAATATCAAAAACAAATTTTAGTTGGGGTTGGTATTGTGGTACTTTTTGTTTTAGTTATCTTATCTTTCCGTAATTTTTATTTGGAACCAAGAGAAATTGCAGCAGAAAACGAAATGTCAAAAGCTCAGGCAGCTTTTGCAACCGATTCCTTTCGCATAGCGCTCGAAGGTAAAGGCGTACAATCATTGGGCTTCAAAGAAATTGTTTCCGAATATGGAATTACTCCTTCCGGTAAATTAGCTGCTGGTTATGCAGGTGTTTGCTATTATAAATTAGGCCAATACGAGAATGCTATCAAATATCTTTCCCAGTTTAGTGGCGACGATACTTATTTCACAACAACAGTAATTGGCTTAACGGGTGATTGTTATGTCGAATTGGGTGAAACATTCAAAGCAATCAGTTATTTTGAGAAAGCTGCCGATAAAGATAATGCTGTAATCAGTCCTGTATATTTGAAAAAAGCAGGTTTAGTTTATGAATCGTTAAATCAACCGGAAAAGGCTGAAAAAGTATACACTAAAATTAAAGAAAAATATCCAAAAAGTCCTGAGGCTTCAGATATTGACAAATATTTAGCTCGAGTTCAAAAGTAATTTTTTAAAATAAAAATAAAAGAAAGCTGCTTCTGTTAAAGAAGTAGCTTTTTTAATTCAATTAATAATTCAAGCTTATGGCAACAAAATATCAAAATCTATCGGCATACAATGCTGAGCTAATGCCTGATAAAGAAACAGTATCAGAACAATCGTATGCGATTGCAGTTGCCGATTGGAACCCACAAATAACTCACACAATGCTTCAAGGTGCTATCGACACATTGGTTTTGGTGGGAGTGAAGCCTGAAAATATTAAAATTGTTCATGTGCCCGGAACTATCGAATTGACTTTTGCTGCAAATCAATTAATGAGTTTGAATAAATATAATGGAATAATTGTTATCGGATGCGTTATTCAGGGTGACACGCCACATTTCAATTATGTTTGTCAAAGCGTAACTTCAGGCATTACCGAATTAAATCTTCTTGCAAATTCTTGCCCTGTTGTTTTTGGTGTTCTCACAACCAATACCTTACAGCAAGCGTTGGATCGTGCAGGCGGAAAGCATGGAAATAAAGGCATAGAAGCGGCTACCACAGTCCTGAAAATGGCAAATATTGTTTGGTAAAGTCGATTATTAAATATATCTTTGCTCTGCTTTATAAATAATGGGTAGTTACCAAAGTGGCCAACCGGGGCTGACTGTAACTCAGCTGTCTTTCGACTTCGGAGGTTCGAATCCTTCACTGCCCACCACCCCCAGCCCCCTAAAGGGGGCTAAAAATCCCCTTTAGGGGGTTGGGGTAATTTCGCGAAAGTAGCTCAGTTGATAGAGCATTAGCCTTCCAAGCTGAGGGTCGCGGGTTTGAGTCCCGTCTTTCGCTCAAAAAAAAAAGTTGCAAACTTCGGTTTAGCAACTCTTTTTTTAGTTCAAAATACCACTAGAAATTTAAAAGAATGAAGAAGCAAATAATGCAATTGTAAGACCGATTAATACAGATATTGTAAACCAACCAAAAATATTTTGCATGGGTTTATTTACATATTCCCCCATTACTTCTTTATTATTTACTATAAGAATCATGCAGATTAAAACTACAGGAAGCAAAACTCCATTTGCTACCTGTGACCATAAAGTTATTAGAATTAAAGGTGCATTTGGTATTAGAATAATGGCAGCACCAATAATAATGATGGAAGTGAACAACCAATAGAACTGAGGTGCTTCCTTCCATTTCTTATCAACACCGGCTTCAAAACCAAATGCCTCACAAACATAAAAAGCTGTTGCAACCGGTAATATTGTTGCAGAAAATATAGATGCAATAAACAACCCGAATGCAAAAGTAGCTGAAGCCAAATCACCTGCCAATGGTTTTAATGCAAATGCAGCATCTTTTGCTTCTTCAATTTTAATCCCATTTTCGTGAAGCGTAGAAGCACAAGCTACAATAATAAAAAATGCTACTACTACGGTTATTATGCTTCCTATTATCACATCCGCCAGGGTGTATTTATAATCAGTCATTTTCAAACCTTTCTCAATTACAGCTGATTGCATGTAAAATTGCATCCAAGGTGCAATTGTGGTCCCAATAATTCCAATTACTATTGTCAAATAATCCTTCGTATATTTTATATCCGGTTTAATCATTGCCTGACCTATTTCATGCCAATGAGGTTTACCAAGCAATGCTGAAACAACATAAACCAGTAAAAAAGCACTAAAAATAAGGAAAACCCTTTCACTAAATTTGTAGGTTCCCTTTACTACCAACCACCAAACTAACAAAGCAGAAATAGGTACACTTACATATTTGCTTATATCAAAAACCTGCATACTACCTGCCACACCCGCAAATTCGGTAGTTGTATTACCAATATCGGCAATCAAAAGTCCAACAAAAATAAAGAAGGTAATCTTAACCCCGGCATATTCACGAATCAGATCAGCTAATCCTTTTCCTGTTACAATTCCCATACGGGCATTCATTTCCTGAACCACCACTAATACCAGAAATGCAGGAATCATGGTCCAAAGCAGGTTGTAACCGTATAAAGCACCGGCTACAGAATAAGTTGTTATTCCTCCCGCATCGTTATCAACGCTACCGGTAATTATTCCCGGACCCAAAATCGCAAGAAATATAACAAGATTCCGCCAAATGTTTTTTCGTCTTTTGGTAAACTCGTTGTATTTCATTAACGCCATAGTCTACCTCCTTTCTTAGTTTTTCCTTTATCCATCAGATCTTCTATAATGTCATCAATTACTATCATGCCCATTAATGTATTCTGATCATCAGTTACCGGAATAGCCAATAAGTCGTATTTTAAAATAATTGAAGCTAATCTATCAATTTTATCTTCATCCTGGACACTGATAAATTGTTTATTCATAATTTCTGCCAAAGTCATAGTTGGCAAAGAAATTACTAGTTCTCTAAGCGAAACGGTAGCAATAAGTTTTTCATCGTTATCTGTAATAAACAAGGAATAAATCATATCAGCTTCAGGTTTTTGAAGACGTAATTCATTCAAAGTTTCATCTACCGTCATAGTCTCTCGGAAGGAAAGATAATCGGTTGTCATAAGGCTACCAACCTCTTTATCTTCATATTCAAGCAATTCCCGAACTTCTTCTGAAGACTCTTTTTCCATCTCATTAAGCAGTAATTCTACTTTCTCATCTCCAAGTTCATCCATCAAGTCGGCCACCTCATCGGCTGGCATTTTTTCCAACACATCAGCTGCTTTACTTATCGACAAACTTTCGATAATCTGAGCCTGAGCATAAGGTTCCATTTCTTCCAATACATCGGCAGCTTTTTCTTCGTCCAGCGATTCAAAAAATTTTCTACGCGACAAAGAACCCATTTCCTCAATGATGTCAGCCAAATCAGAAGGATGTAATAGTTGAAGTTTACTGGATGATTGTGAAAGCTTAATATTGAAGTTTGAAGTATCAAATGCTTCAACATTATCCCATAAAATGAATTGTGATGGAAGATTTAGTTTGAAAAGGTTTAATAATTTATTGACCGGATTTGCCACTCCCAATCGACGCAATAAACCTTCTGTGCTTATATCTACAGCAATAGCATAAATATCAGGATCAATTGAAACCAATCGAATATCATTTACACGTACTAATTTACGTCCGTTAATATCAACAATTTGCCGATCGAGAATATTCTTTACGAGTGGTAAACAATTTTCAATGGTCGATTGTGGAAGTTGCACAGCTTGATTGCAAATAAAAGAAAAGCTATTCTTATTATTTTCAATCTTAATAAACTCAAAATTCAAATACTGGATTTCACCCTTGATTTTGGTTTTAATACCAACAATAACTGGTCTGAAAGCCTCTTCGTGAGGATGACCATGTTGAGCAGTGTTTACAATAATGTCTAAGACTTTGCCCAAACGCTTTCCGTCCAGGTCATAGATCTTACAGCCAGTAACCTGACTTAAGTAAAATGTGATTTGTGATGTCATTTGCCACCTCCTTTTTTTGTAGATTTAGAAGGACGGCTGTTGGATAGATATAAACAGACGACCTTTTAAATCAGGATGATTTTTACTAAATTTCGTATCAAAGGGTCGTCGTCCATTTTGGATGTTTTTTTTAATTACGGCGCAAAGGTAACTTTATTTTTTTATACATTCTTGCACCAATAATACTTTAACTCTTTTTTTTGTTTTCAATTTTTCTGTAATTTTTTATCAATCAACTGAATCATAAGGTTATCAAAGTTTGTTCTTAAACTTATCAACATTTACACCATGTGTTCATGTTTACTTTCTCCAATCAATTTAAATTTCACTTATTGCCTTCCTGAAAAAATACCTTGAACAGAGTATGTATACTAGTCCACCAAGAACAGAGGAGTATGCTGCCCCCATAATCCCAAAGAGATAAAGTGAAACACTAATAATCAGAATGTTAAATAACAAGCTTATTAAACTAGTATAGACGTTGTAATTAATTTTACCTAAACCAAAAATTGCTCCATATTGAAGTTGAGCCAACAGACGTAAGCTCCAACCTATAGCTAAAAATGGAAAATACTGCATTGAAGGATCATATTTCCCTTCAAAAATCATGTGAAGTAAAAATGGAACAAAAAGCAATACAGCAAATAGAGTTATCGCAATAATCAGATAAAGTATCTTATTGTAACGTTTAAATGCTATTAAGAATTCATTTTTTTGTTGGGCTAACGACGAAAAGTATGGTATTGTTATTTGTTGAACTGTATATGGAATTATTTTCATAACCACTGTAATTGTTAATGCAAAACTATAATATCCAATTAGATGCATATCATTCACAAAAAAATTCAGCAATAATATATCTACGTATGCCGATATTTCGGATAATAAATATCCAAACATTGATGTTTTAGCATAGTTCCAATGAATCGAAAAATGAGAGAAGTTTTTGAATGAGAAAATGTTAAATTTTTTAATGGAGCCATAGACTCGAAAACATACAAATAGCATTAAAATAAAACTTAAATTATAAGCCACATAGTAGCCTTTTATTCCAATGCAATATGTTAAAAGTACAATTGCTACTATCGATATTAATTTATTCGATATGGTTAAGTTAGATATTAATTTAATTCTGTTAGTAGCTTGAAAATAAGAAACAAAGACTATAAAGACCGAATTACTTATTATTGGAAATAGTCCAAGAGGAATAAGCCATTGAATAAGTTTATCAGATGAGAATATGTCGAAAATATTTAATATCAGTATTATTAAATAAAGGCTTACAGTTGAAAAGATGGTGAAGAATAAAGCTGATTCAAATAATGAATTTCTTTCTTCAGTAGTTCTGTTTTCGGAACAAAGTTTGAGTGTGGAGGAATTAAAACCCATACCTGCTACTATTGAGAAAATAGATAAGTAGGTTTGAATAATTTTTATACGACCTATATCATCCGGAGACAAAATTCCTGCAACAAACAGTTGAGAGGCAAAAGAAACAACTTGAATGAGCAAATTGGCCGACAATAAATGGAAAAATCCTTTTTGACGGATGTTTTGGAATATCGTTAATTTATTTTCGAGCTTAAAATTCATTCAAAATGTAGATTGTAAATTTTTGTTGAATTTTTAAATTATTATTTGACTAAATCTTTATCTTTCATTATCTTAGACAACTATAATTCAATGTAGTTATCTAATTTTTTTATTAATTTCGCTGGAACTCCACCAATAATTTGATTACCCTCTATGAATGACTTAGTAACAACGGCTCCTGCTGCAACAATTGTGTGTTCACCAAGCTCAACTTCGGGTAAAATCACACAATTGCAAAGCAATAAAGAATTTTTGTGAATAATTATGGGTTTACCTTCATTGTATTTTTTATAATTATTCTCGTTGTGATTCTGACTAATTATGGAAACATTAGGTCCTAACCAAACGTTTTCTTCCAAGATTATTCCATTTCTTCCATCTATATAATTCCTTATTGCTTCTCCTACTAACTCGGTTTTGGAATGAATATTTTCATGCCCTTTTACAAATGAAGTATAGTGAACCGGCCAAGGAACTGATCGATTTATTCCAATTATTTTTTGAATAAAAGCTATAAAAAATAATTCTTTAATTGACTGTCCACTAGGAGTATATCGCTTATATATTAATGTAAAAAATTTATAAACAATAAATTTGAGTTTATTTTTCATTCGCTAATAATTTTAAGATTGTCAGATATAATTTTGCCACATTTTTGTAATTCACTTTTTCCCAGATTAAAAGTGTGAATAACACATTTGGTAATTTCTACAGGTGTGTATCTTGAATGTCAAGTATTTCTGAAATAATTATCTATTTCGAGTATAACCATTTTCTTGAATGATATAATAATCTAAAACAGACTGAATTAAACTTTCTTATCCTGAAATATGGTACTTGAATAGTACCGAATTCTCGAAATGATTCTTCTATATTTTTATTCATGCTTCCTTCAAAATCGAATAATTTTGATTTTGTTGACATCTGTTTAATCGCTTCCCAAAAGACAAGAGATGAAGCACCAGATGACCGAAATTTGGGATTGATGGTTGAAATTAAATTATAAGCACAATTTTCATCCCAAACAATAAATAAAGCAGCATGTAGATTCATTTGTTCATCTATTGCTGAAATTACACAACCTTGATTTCTTGATTTGCTTGCCTCAAATATTCTCAAAAATAATTCTTTAGAATAATGAACTCTATGACCTGAAGTATTTAAGTTTTGTTGCAAATGGTTGTAAAATTCTTCTCCTGAAACCTCAAAACTAATTTTAATCGTTTTTTTAGCTTTATTTATATGTGATTTCTTTGAAGCCCTAAATTGTTGAAAACAACTATCAGAGTTTGAAATGTCTAAAATTTGATAAGTGTATCTGGTTGTCTGTTCAAATCTTTTCCAAAAAAATGGAAGCCAGTTTGTGATAGAATGATGGAAATTTTGATCATAATAACTGAATTTTAATTTTTCTAATTGATTTACAAGACCAGTCATCACTTCTTTTTTGAAACTAATTTTCTCATTCTCAGATAAATTATTCGAATTATTTATCCAGATGCCATTAAATTGAGTAAGTTGAGGTTGTAAAATAATTCTAAATCCTAGTTTCTTCACATAATAAAAAACCAAAACTCCTAGAATCTTATTGTTTTTTTCATAAATAAGTACATCCCAATCTTTGTAATTACAAACTGCATCCATCCACCAAGATTGCATGAATAATGGAATGCTTTTATTTTCGTTGCATAATTTACAAAAGCGCTCCTTATTTGTTTGATTTATCAGCATAAATTAAAATATTGTGATAAAGTATTTTTTTTTATTTATGAATAAAACAAAAGTAATTGATTTTTGTCACATTACAATATGAAATTGCTGTTAATTTAAAACGAAAAGAAAAACATTTTAGTCTTTGCCATAATTCGATGAATAGTTTTTTTAATCAATTATTTTGTTATTCAGAAAGAATGCATTATTTTTGAACTTTCAAAATAATGTTAAGTTAAGATTATGGCAAAAGAAGTAGTAACAAATACCGGTGCAATGTACAATGCACTGACCAATGGCAGTAAAATTGTTGGTAAAATCTTCGCAGATAGTGATTTTAGAATCGATGGTGAAGTAGAAGGAACTATCACTTGTAAGGGCAAAGTTGTAATCGGACAAAAAGGTTATCTGAAAGGCTCAATTTCGTGTTTAAATGCTGAAATTGTGGGTAAAGTGGAAGGTGATATTATGGTAGCTGAAACCTTGTTTTTACGTAGTACTGCCATTATTAATGGTGATGTAAAAACGAAAATGCTGATGGTTGAACCAAGCGCAGTTTTCAATGGAACTTGTTCAATGAAAGATTTTGGAAATACTCCTGAAACTGAATAAATATCAATAATTGAACAAATAGACTTTTATTCCTGTTTAGTATTTTAAATTATATAACGTTGAGGTATTCTTGCTTCAACGTTTTTGTTTTAAATTTTAAAATATCTCTTTTCTATGAAAAACATTCATTATAAAGCATTTTATCGATGTTCTCGATTATTATGATCAATAATTAATACATTACCTCTTTTTTGATGATTGTTTTCGTGCTTATTAAACCAACCTCTATGTCTTCCATTATCAGTATGACGTCCTACTTCACACGATGTCATACCACATAAAATCAGGGAAAGAAACAAAATTGTTAAAATACTTCTAAGTTTTTTCATATTATTTATTTTTTATACAAAGATCGTTCAATTCATGCATGAATTAATTACATAATTTAGGAAATAAGTTACATGATTCATAGATTTGGCTTCTGAAGGGTTAATAGAAAACAAAATCGTCTACTTACCAACCAGTTCTACTATTTACTTTTTTAATTTAGGACATGTCCGAATGGACGGTTTTTTATTTGATTATCCAAGCTCTATTTTCTATTGAATATTAGAATAGAACAACAGACTTGAATATGTGTGAATATTATAATTAATTTCAAAAGTTGTGTAACATTTACTGCTTTATGACTACTTACATTTGTAGCGTTATAAAAATTCATTAATAATACAATTGAAAATAAAATAATACAGCGATGAAAACAATTAAAAGTATTTCAATCATTTTTCTTTTCATGTTGGCTATGTTTATACAACCGTCAACAACTGATGCACAGATCAGAGTCGGTATTACTATACGGGTACGACATGCCCCGCCAGCATTGCCCTATTATTCACAACCCTATTGTCCAGTTGATGGTTATCTTTGGATACCGGGTTATTGGGCATATAATGGTTATGACTATTATTGGGTACCGGGTTATTGGGTAAGACCTCCTCACTATGGATATTTTTGGACACCTTGTTATTGGGGGTACAGTGGTGGCTATTATGGTTTTCATAATGGTTATTGGGGACCGAGCGTTGGATATTATGGCGGTGTGAACTATGGATATGGATATGGCGGTTCAGGATTTTATGGCGGCAGATGGAGAAATAACCACTTCGAATATAATACGGCTGTTATGAACGTAAACAGAACCGTTGTTCGTAACACCTATGTGGATCGTACTTACGTTACTAATAACACCTCGATTAATCGCCCCAGCTTTAATGGACCGGGTGGTGTAAGAACAATGCCGACGGCGCGTGAAAAAGTAGCCATGGCGCAGAAACATATACAGCCGACAGCTATACAAACAACTCACCAGCAAGCTGCAAGCAAAAATCGAAGTCAATTTGCATCGGTAAATAAAGGACATCCTGCTAATACTGCAGTAAATAAAGTGGGAGGAACTGGTTCTAATTCACAAGGACAACAGCAAGTTCGTCAACAACAGCAAAATAAACAGCAACAACAGCAAGTTCGCCAGCAACAGCAGAACAAACAACAGCAACAACAGCAAGTTCGTCAGCAACAGCAGAACAAACAACAGCAGCAACAGCAAGTTCGCCAGCAACAGCAAAATAAACAGCAGCAACAGCAAGTTCGTCAGCAACAGCAGAACAAACAACAGCAGCAACAGCAAGTTCGCCAGCAACAGCAAAATAAACAGCAGCAACAGCAGAACAAACAACAGCAGCAACAGCAAGTTCGCCAGCAACAACAAAATAATCAACAGCAACAACAGCAAGTTCGTCAGCAACAGCAGAACAAACAACAGCAGCAACAGCAAGTTCGCCAGCAACAACAAAATAATCAACAGCAGCAACAGCAAGTTCGCCAGCAACAACAAAATAATCAACAGCAACAACAGCAAGTTCGTCAGCAACAGCAGAACCAGCAACAGCAACAACAAAATAAACAACAGCAGCAACAGCAAGTTCGCCAACAACAGCAACAACAGCAAGCTCCTCAACAGCAAGCTCCTGGGCAGAATAAAAAAGACAAAAAAAACTAACAAAACGAAAGAGACACGTCCTTTCTGATTTGTCCTTAATGTTTTGTAAAAACTATACAATGGTTAATGGAATTTGTAATTCTGCTAACCATTGTTTCTTTTGATTTCCAATTCATCCCCGCTGGGGTAGGTTTGAACTTGTGCCCGACTTGTTCCGGTTCATGAGAAAAATAAAGAAGTTTTCAACTTCAAATCGATTGTAAATGGAACAAACCTTCTGCACGATACACATTTAATTTCAGCAAACTTGTTCCGACGAGTCGGAAAGATACATTTTGTTAATCTTATGCTATGCAAGGACATACTCGGCTCGACGGGTAAAATAAAAGCCAACTCATCATCTCAATGGGCTGGCTCTATTTTAATCATGGCGATTAACAAACAAAATTTCAGTAAGAATCTATATTAAGAAACAGGTTCTTCCGACTTTTCAACACACCCAAATGTATTCATCATCTTTCCATTCGTCGAAAAGGTATGCATCATTTCTTCTTTAGTCATTTTTCCGGTTATCCAGATTAAACTAAATTCTCCTTTTTCTTTTGTCACTATAAGCATGTCCGCATTATCTTTTTCCGTGAACCGATAATAAATATGTACTCTTTCACCTTTGTCACGCGCTTCAACTGCAGTTTCAAAGTTTCCTTTCTCAACCACCTGATCCAGATCGCTTACAACAGATTTCATGAGGGCTGAAGATGCATCTGCGTTTAATGTCAATATTTTAATTGATTTCATTTTCGACATCATTTCACCGTTATCTTTTTTATTCCCACCAAAAGCCTGTCCAATATTCATCATACCCTTCCCAACCGAAACATATTCGAATCGTTCATCATCACTATACTTATTAAAGAGTGATTGAAGGGTTTGTGCCTGACTTGCTGCTACCATTAAAAGTACAGCAAGTAATGTCATAATCTTTTTCATACTAGTATTTATTTAATTATTAATTTATTTTGTATTGCATTCATTTTATTCCTTACATTCTGTAAAGGCTCCACATCCTGTCTAACCTTATTAAAACTCTTCATAGGCTCCATGCTCCTTGCCAGGATATTATTGACTTTACTTAGTTTTTTCTCAGTATATCGTTGTACATATTCCGGATTTTCAATTTTATTCCCGCCAATAACCGCAAAGTTTTCTTTCGTCTGGGGGAATTGTATCCACACCAACAATAAGATTGTTGCTGCAATTGCTGTGTAAGCAAATGTCTGAATCCATATCCGTTTTATTTTCCGTTGTACAGGTATTACTTTTTTCAATGGAGTTTTAGCAGTCTCATTCAATTCCTGCTTGAACTCTTCAAACAAGGCCCGGTATATCTCATGAACTGCTGCAACATTCCCTTCTGAAAAGTATTTTTTCAACTCTTTTTCCTCTGCCAGTGACGTTTCACCCCGAAAGTATTTTTCCAATAATTCATTCATCATTTCCATATTGTATCCTCCACTCTTTTTTGTTCATTTAAAATTTTTTCCCTGATCTTTTGACGTGCCCTGGATAAATTTACACTGACAGCATTTTCAGTGAGAGACGTTATATAAGCTATTTCTGATATCTCCATTTCTTCCACATCACGCATTCTGATAATGGTACGTTGCAATTCCGGTAAATTATCAATCATTCCCCGTATTCGGGTAGCTAAATCATTTCTTTCGGTCTGTTGATAGGGATTTGGTTCGATATATTCAAATTCAACAGCTAATTCAACTTCTTCCCTGTTTTGGCGAATTGTATCCAAACACAAATTTCTCATCGATCGCATCGTAAATGCCTGCATATTTTCAACTTCGTCCAGCATATTTCTTTTCTCCCATAATTTCAATATCAATTCCTGAACTGCATCCTGTGCTGCATCTACATTCCTTAAGATCGATTTTGCAAATCGGAATAATTTATCGGAATGATTCAAAATTTGACTATTGAATTGAGTTGATTCCATACACTTATAATGACGCAAGCGGGTTAAACATCTTACATCAGACATTCAACTTTTTTCAACAAATAAATTATGATTTTTGAAATTTAGTGCAAATAAATATTTATATATTTCTATATCAAACGTTTAATCACCTGTAATTTATGTGTATATTCTCCGGTTTATACAAAAATAATTCCTTTTGAGTCGACAGTTTCTACTTCTACTCCTTCCGATGCGTAGGTTTGAATCTATGCCCTACTTGGTGGGAAGATACACTTTGTTAATTTTTCGTTATGCAGTAGAGGGTCAGGTTGTTTAGCGCGATATTTATTGTTTTACTATATTGCGTATCATTCCTTTAAAAATATAACCGTGAAATGGAAGTACAGAATACCAATATATACGACCTGCAATACCTAAAGGTCTGAAAGTTGCTGTTTGTGTCAATACATTATTGTCATCAATTTTAAATTCAAGCCACGCTTCACCCGGCAGTTTCATTTCGGCGTACAAAAGCAAGCGTTTTTCAGCTTTGTCGGCCAACAAAACCCGCCAGAAATCCAACGCATCACCGGGCGATATTTCTGTTTTGCTTTTTCGTCCTCTTCGCATTCCTACGCCACCAAACAACTGGTCAATAAATCCTCTTAACTCCCATAGCCAGTTAGCCCAATACCAGCCGGTTTCGCCTCCAATGCACCATATTCTGTCGAGTATAACTTTACTATTTGCATTTTGCATCTTGCGGATATCCTTAAAACAACCATTAATAGGCACTTCCACATATTGCGAAATCCCTTTTTTCAAAATATCACTTGTTTGCGCATCTTTCCAACTCGATAAAACCTGATTTTGTTCTATTTTGTCAAATGCCAATTTTATGGAAGTGTCATAATCAATTAGGTTAATGCCAAGCAAAGAGATTAAATTATTCGGTTTACATATTACTTCCACCGTCATACTGCTTACCAGATTTTTGGCTAACGCAAAAGATGTAGCGGTAATATAATACAACCAATAAGCTGAAATTTTGGGAACTTTCATGGGTGCAATAATAATAATTCGCCGTTTAATTCCCCTTTTTTTTGCAAAACGCAACAACATTTCTTTGTAACTTAAAATGTCCGGTCCGCCAATATCGTAGCTTTTATTATATGTTTCGGTCATTCCAATAACAGAACTCAGTATTTCGACAACGTTTCGAATGGCAATAGGTTGACATTTTGTTTCGAGCAAATTTGGTGCAATCATGATGGGCAATTTCTCAACTAAATCACGAATAATTTCGAAAGATGCGCTACCCGAACCCATAATAATGCCGGCACGCAAAGTGGTGAGGGCAAATGTGGATTCAGACAAAATTTCTTCTACTTTTTTTCGGGACGATAAATGTTTCGACAATACAATATCATTGCTTATACCACTCAAATAAACAACCTGTTTAGCATTTGTTTTCTGGATTCTTTTTTTGAAATTAATCGCACACATTCTTTCCATTCTTTCAAAATCGCCAATTGGTGTAGACATTGAATGGATCAAATAATAGGCTATATCAATATCATTTGGAATTTCCTCTAAACTTTCTTTTTTCAAAAAATCAACTTCAATAACACTCACATTATCAGAATTATATCTATTAATGTCGAATCGATTCTTATCGCGAACACAGCAAACCACCTGATGGCCATTTTGCAATAAAACGGGCAACAATCGTTGGGCAATATAACCGGTAACACCGGTGAGCAGTATTTTCATGGTTTGTTGTTTACTAAATATGTTAAATTTTGTTGTAATGTCGGGAATTGGCATTTAAATTTTATTGCCTTTTAAGGGAAGTTCCCTCAGAGGGAAAGATTAAAATTTCACTACATCATCAAAAACCCCAAATCCCGGCACTTTAATATAAGTATCCTTCACATCTTCTTCGCTTCGGGCTTGCTGTAATTACACTCCTAATGAAGCACGAACCGCTTCCACCTTTTTGTTGGCAGCAGCATCGGCAGCATCGTAGTCAGCACGGGTTTTCATTTCACCGCGTACTTCTATGTAGAACTTGATTTTTGGCTCGGTGCCCGAAGGACGAACGGAGATTTTAGTACCATCTTCGGTGAAGTATTGCAACACGTTGGAAGTGGCAGGCATAATCAAATTGGTTACTTTGCCGGTATCCAGGTTTGTCATTTTCAATGAATCATAGTCTTTTACTATTTTGACTTTAGAACCGGCAATTTCTTTGGGCGGATTGATGCGGAAATTACGCATCATTTGAATGATTTCTTCGGCACCGGACTTTCCTTTGCGCACGACCGAGATACCTTTTTCTTTTCCGAAACCGTATTCTACATAAATATCCTGAAGCAATTCAAAAAGTGTTTTGCCATTATCCTTTGCCCATGCAGCAATTTCAGCCATCAGAGCACACGACGAAACGGCATCTTTATCACGTGCAAACTCTTCTGGCAGGAAACCGTAGCTTTCTTCGCCGCCACCGATATATTGTTTTTTCCCTTCATTTTCGCGGATGACGGCTGCAATCCATTTGAATCCGGTGAAACAATCGAACATTTCCACGCCGTTGCGTTCAGCTATTTGTTTGATAATTTCGGTTGTAACAATGGTTTTTACGATATATTGGTTGCCTGTCAGTTTTCCCAGTTCTTTCCAGCGACGAATCAGATAATAGACAAACAGCAAAGCGGTTTGATTTCCGTTTACCAGTATCCATTCGCCTTTGTCGTTTTTCAAAGCCACACCCAAGCGGTCGGCATCGGGATCGGAAGCCATAACAATATCAGCATTCGTTTCAATTGCTTTTTTCACAGCCATATCCATTGCAGCCGGTTCTTCAGGGTTTGGAGAAACTACCGTTGGGAAATTTCCGCTTACCACGTCTTGTTCGGGTACATGAATAACGTTTGTAAAACCATATTCTTTCAATGCACGAGGTATCAGTTTTACACCGGTTCCATGAATTGGAGTATAAACAATTTTCAAATCGCTGTTGCGTTTGATTGCATCGGGCGAAAGCGAAAGTGTTTTGATAGCTTCGATAAAAGCTTTATCAATTTCTTCGCCAATACTTTCAATCAATAACGGATTGCCTTTGAATTTGATATCGTCCACATTGGTGATTTTGGTCACTTCGGTTATCACATTTTCATCGTGCGGGGCAATCATTTGCGCTCCATCGTCCCAATACGCTTTGTAGCCGTTGTATTCTTTCGGATTGTGCGAAGCGGTGAGAATAATTCCGCTCTGGCAACCGAGTCGGCGTATGGCAAACGATGCTTCGGGAGTAGGGCGGAGGTCTTCAAACAAATACACCTTAATGCCATTGGCAGAAAATATATTGGCTGATATTTCGGCAAAAAGCCGACTGTTATTCCGGCAATCGTGACCAATAACCACACTAATTTGCGGCACATGGGGAAATTGTACTTTCAGGTAATTGCTCAATCCTTGTGTGGCTGCACCCACAGTGTAGATATTCATCCGATTGGTTCCTGCACCCATTATACCACGCAATCCACCGGTACCGAACTCTAAATCGCGATAAAACGATTCGATTAATTCGGTTTTATCGTCGGATGCCATCATGCGGCTTACATCCTTTTTCGTTTCTTCATTGTAATTGCCATCGAGCCAGGTTTGCGCTTTGGCAAGCACTTCGGTTAATAATGCATTGGTTTCCATATTGTTTGTTATTTGATTGTTCTTGCTTTATTGGAGGGCTAAAATACTTCTTTTTTTTTAATAACTAAAACGAATACTTCGATACAGTTGTTCAAAATAAGAAAGGACATGCTTTCACATGTCCTTTCAGAAATTTCATAAAAAATCTATTTTTTCATATTCGGCAATTCTAATCCATAACCTTTTTTCTTGTCTTCGGCTTTCAACATAAAAGCCACAAAAAATGCCAGTGCACCGAAAATCATAAAAATCAGATTTGCTTTGGTATAATCATAACGCAGAGCAATCTTTTCTTTTGAAATTTCATCGTATCCGGCTTTCACACAGGCATCTTCCACTTGTTGACTGATCTTTTCTTTCCCCTGAACCAACGGCATGGATTGAACCGCATTAATATTTACTTTTACAAGTTCATTTTTAAAACCTGCAAATCCTGTAGTATCCTGTACACCTTTATACTCGGTATTTACCAACACCTGATTAATCAAACGGGTTGTGGTAATATCAACAGCCTTGTCGAACTCAATTTTATTGAGATTCATTTGTGGTTTCAACTGTGTATATGTTTCAGTGATAGCAGCTTTAACGGTTTCTTTGGCTTGTGAAACAGTTGGATTGGAAGTACTCAGCACAAAGCCAATCAACAACGGAACCCCCATTAAACCCCAGTTTTGAATCCAGAAAATCAATGCGTAAGCGGTTCCAAGTTGTTTTTCGGGAATAATTTTTGGAACAGATGGCCACATAGCTGACGGAACGAGTGATAAAGCAACTCCTAATACAACGGTAACTGCCATGGCTAATATCCAGTTATTAAGAAATGGAATAGAGAAAATACCATGTACAAAAATCAGCAATACTGAACCGATAATCATTATCGTAGCACCTTTTCCTTTTTTATCATACAGATTACCAAAAAATGGAGTCAGGAAAAGCGTTCCCAACGGTAAAACGCTCGGAATCAATCCGGCAAGGCTTGGATTTACCTGATATTTATTGATTACCAAATCGGTAGCAAATTTAATCCAGGGAAATACTGCCGAATAAAACAACACGCAAAGCAGTGCAATCAACCAAAAGCCTTTGTTGGCGATAATACTCACGACATCCTTTAACTTAAACGGTTCTTCGTCGTCCTTTATGATATGAGCTTCGGAAGCTTCCAGTTTTATATCCATGCGAACATAAACGATGTAGACAATTAAACCGATACACAGAAGTAAAGCGCCAAACAGAATCGGGATAGATACATCGCCGAAATATTTCGCAATGGGGAGCGGAATAGCCATGGCCAATAACGTACCCAAACGCGCAAATGACATTTGCAGACCCATGGCAAGAGCCATTTCTTTGCCTTTAAACCATTTTACAATAACACGGGAAACAGTGATACCGGCTGTTTCGACACCCACTGCAAATATGGCGTATCCCAATGCGGCAAACATTACCTGAGCTTTAATACCAAAAATAGGAGCCATTCCTTCGGGGAAGAAACGGGATATTGCAAAAAACTTTATGCTCGCACCAATAACCATAACGGCTGTGGAAAGAATTCCGGTAAACCGAACCCCTGTTTTATCGAGCAAGATACCACCCAAAATAAGCATTAACAGAAAAACATTAAACCAACCATAAGCGCTGGTGAAAATGCCATAATCCATGTTGTCCCATAATAATTGGCTTTCCAACATAGGTTTCAGCGGACTCATGGCGTCGGCTAAGAAATAACCGCAAAACATGGTAAAAGATACGATCGCCAGAGCAGTCCAACGGGCAGCTGACGATTCACGAAGTGAAGAATGAATTTTTTCAGTCATAAACTATTTGTTTTATAAATGTGTTTTCTTTGTATAAAAATGTACACAACCTGTGTGTACGATTTTAAGCCTGCAAATCTAATGATTTTTTTTTAAAGTTGTTGAAGTTGTGAATTGTTATACATTTCTTCACTTTTAGAGACTTAAATGCCGTCTAATTCTTAATTTTCATTTCAAATTATTTTTATTATCCGTTTTATACTGCCAAAATTACCGATAAAAGTATTTTCGGTATTATTTTTGAGTAATCCTGTCAGTGGAACGTAACTATTTTATAATATTTTTTAGCGATAATTTTTTTATGCTCTTTATTTACTATTTTTGTAACTTAATACAAAGGAGAAACAATATATGTCAGTCAACTATTCAGAACAATTACACAACGTTTTACAATATAGCACACAAGAAGCAGAACGCCTCGGCAATAATTACATCGGACCGGAACATCTTCTGTTGGGTATTTTACGCAATGGAAGCGGTAAAGCCATCGATATATTAAATGGATCACATATCAATTTATCGAAAATAAAACAAACCATCGAAAGCCAGATACGTACAGATATTGAACCAACAGGTGCAGTAATACCAAACCTGAAAAGCACGGAACGAATCAAAAAAATCATGGAGCTTGAAACACGTTCATTAGCTGCAGAAATGGCTGATACTGAACATTTGCTGTTGGCAATATTGAAAGAAAAAAACAACCTTGCAGGCGATATTTTGCTGGCAGAACATTTGACTTACGAACAAGCTAAAGCTTATATAGAAACCCCAAAAGATATTCCCAGTATGGGTTCGAGTTTTCAGGACGATGATGACGAAGATGAAGAACCACACCAAAAGAAAAAAGCGAATCCAACACCTTCATCCGGTGCAAAACAAAGTGATACTCCGGCTTTGGATACTTTTGGTACTGATATTACCAAAGCTGCTCAGGAAAACAGGCTGGATCCAATCGTGGGCCGTAATCGTGAGATAGAACGTCTGGCTCAGATTCTGAGTCGTCGAAAAAAAAACAATCCGGTACTGATTGGCGATCCCGGAGTTGGTAAATCGGCTATTGTTGAAGGACTTGCATTGCGGATTATTCAACGCCGTGTTTCCCGGGTTTTGTTCGATAAACGGGTCGTATCGCTGGATATGGCTTCCATTGTGGCGGGTACAAAATACCGCGGACAGTTTGAAGAAAGGATTAAAGCTATTTTGAACGAATTATCGAAAAATCCTGATGTCATTCTGTTTATTGACGAAATACATACCATAGTAGGAGCGGGGGGTGCACCGGGTTCGCTGGATGCTGCCAATATGCTGAAACCGGCTTTGGCGCGCGGCGAAATTCAATGCGTTGGAGCTACTACGTTGGACGAATATCGCAAAAGCATAGAAAAAGACGGTGCACTGGAACGCCGTTTCCAAAAAATAATGGTCGATCCGACTACCGCTGAAGAAACGTTGCAAATTTTGGAAAATATCCAGGATCGGTACGAATATCACCACAATGTACGTTATACGCCGGAAGCCATCAAAGCTTGTGTGCGCCTTACCGACCGCTATATTACCGACCGCTGCTTCCCCGATAAAGCCATTGATGCTTTGGACGAAGCCGGTTCGCGCGTTCACATTGGAACTGTCTCTGTTCCGGCAGAAATTGAAGAACTGGAAAAGAAAATTGAAGAATTGAAGAAAGAAAAACTGAAAGTTCTTTCCGATCAAAAATACGAATTGGCAGGTCCAATACGTGATCAGGAAAAGCAAATGCAATATCAGTTGGAAGATGCCGTAAAACGCTGGGAAGAAGAAGCGCAATTACATCCCGAAACAGTTGATGAAGAACAAGTTGCTGAAGTAGTAGCCATGATGTCGGGCATTCCGGTTCAACGTATTGCTCAAGCCGAAGGATTGAAACTGCGTCAGATGAAAGAAGTGTTGCAAAACAAAGTTATAGGACAAGATGAAGCGGTAAACAAAGTGGTGAAAGCCATTCAACGGAATCGTATCGGGTTGAAAGATCCGAATAAACCCATTGGCTCGTTTATTTTTCTGGGTCCGACAGGTGTTGGGAAAACCCATTTGGCTAAGATTCTGGCTGAATTTATGTTCGATAGCACGGATTCATTGATTCGCCTGGATATGAGCGAATACATGGAAAAATTCAGCGTTTCGCGTCTGATTGGTGCGCCTCCGGGATACGTGGGTTACGAAGAAGGCGGACAGTTGACAGAGAAAGTGCGTAGAAAACCTTATTCCATCGTTTTGCTCGATGAAATTGAAAAAGCGCATCCTGATGTGTTTAATATTTTATTGCAAGTAATGGACGAAGGTCGCTTAACCGATAGTTTGGGTCGTCGTATTGATTTTAAAAATACCATTATCATCATGACTTCCAACATTGGAACACGTCAGTTGAAGGATTTTGGTAAAGGAGTTGGTTTTACATTATCAACAACTTCTGAAGGCGATTCGGAATTTACCCGTGGTGTGATTCAAAAAGCATTGAACCGTACTTTTGCTCCCGAATTTTTGAATCGCGTGGATGATGTGGTTATGTTCGAACAACTGAGCAAAACTTCTATATCGTCAATTATTGATCTTGAACTAAAAGGAATTTTTGGACGGGTGATGGCCATGGGATATAATCTGGAGCTCACCCAGGAAGCCAAAGATTTTATTGCCGAAAAAGGATATGATGTTCAATTTGGTGCCCGTCCGCTGAAACGTGCCATTCAGAAATACCTGGAAGATGAATTAGCCGATGTGGTTTTGGGTAGTGAACTTGAAGCAGGTGATACCATCCTAATGGATTTGGATGCTGAAACGAAAACAATAAAGGCAAAGATTGTGAAACCGATTATTGCGCTGACAGAATAAAAACAAATTAGAAGTAAAAATCCCCGCTACAAAATATGTAGCGTGGATTTTTTGCTTGTTTGTATGAAAGGAATCCTTAATATTAAAGATTGGTTATCTGTTTAGAACAAGTGAGTCTTGCGTATTCGATTTTTTTTGACCCCCAAACCCCCAAATGGCGGAGGATTTTGATTAGTAATTTTATTAGTTTTGGCTTTATAACTCTACTGAATGATGGATTGAATGATAGATTAACTGCTATAGGGTATCTCAACTCTCACATTTGTTCCTTTACCCACTTTACTCGTAATAAACAACTCACCTTCAAGCAAAATTACCCTTTCTTTCATGCCAATCATTCCATACGAATCTTGCCGACCTTTGTTATTCTCGTCAAACCCAACTCCATTATCAATAATTTGAAACACCAATTTTCCGGCAGGATTTGTTAATTGTACCGTCACCAAAGTTGCCTTGGCGTGTTTAGCAACATTAGTCAGTGCTTCCTGAAGTATACGGAATAATGCAACTGACTGTTCCAAATCAATATCAAGGTTCATAATTGCACTTTCAAACAGACTGCTTATGTGGTGTGTTTCCTCAAAGTCACGCAAGTATGATTTGCAGGCTTCTTCAAATCCCAGCAATTCTATCAATTCAGGTCGTAGACCATTCATAATCCTTCGAGCCGATTTAGTGGTTTTATCAACCTGACCGGAAAGATCATTCAGTTTAGAAAGTAGTTCTTCTGAAGTGGTAGCTTCGATTCCTTTCGATAATTTTCGTTCTAACATGCCCAAATCAATTTTTAACGCGACTAAAATTTGTCCAAGATCATCATGTATTTCGCGGGCTAACGAAAGTTTTTCTTCTTCGCGAACATTTTGGAGATGCGAAGCAAATTTTCTCAATTCTTGCTGAGAATTATTCAATGCTTCCTCCGCCAGCTTTCGTTCCGTAATATCGATATTAATTACCTGATAATGCTTGACCCCATTCCACAAAATTTCTTTTCTCCAAACTTTTAAGTAGCGGACTTCCGCGTTTCCACGTATAATACTTTGCTCATAATCAAATATATCATGCCCATTTTTTATTTTTTCTTTTCTTATCTGATGTTGAGCATAACTTTCGGGAGTGTATCTGTTTATTGACGGTATACTTCTGAATTCTTCCAGACTGTTGAGTTCATAAATATCAATGAAAGCTTTATTTACATAAATTATTTCTCCTTCGATGGAAATAATACGTATCCCCAAAGGAGATTCTGAAATGGAACGACGGAAATTTTCTTCTGATTGGAGAAATGCTTTGTTGACAATAACCAGCTCTGCAGCTCGCTTTTCTTTTTCTTTGTTTTGAAAGGCAAGTTCCTTGTTGGCAATGATTAACTCATTTGCTCGCTTTTCTTTTTCTTTGTTTTGAAAGGCAAGT
>JADGPS010000094.1 GCA_017882285.1 Paludibacter sp.
TCCATCCCGAAAGGTGCAACCGAAATTCATGGAATTACTGATGCTGACGTGGCTAATTGTCCTACATTTAAAGCCGTTGCCAAAGAGATTGTTCGCGATATTGAAGGCTGCGATTTGGCCGGTTATAATTCCAATCGGTTTGACATTCCATTATTGGCTGAAGAATTGCTTCGAGCCGAAGTAGATATCGACTTAATGAAGCGCAAATTTGTAGATGTGCAAGTGGTTTTTCATAAAATGGAACAGCGCACCTTGGCTGCTGCTTACAAATTTTATTGTGACAAAGATTTAGTTGGTGCGCATGGAGCTGAAGCAGATACATTGGCAACTTATGAAGTGCTACAAGCCCAATTGGAGCGGTATCCAGAACTCAAAAACGATATAGAATTTTTGTCGAAATACACCACACAAAACGACAATGTGGATTTTGCCGGACGAATGATTTATAACGAAAAAGGCGAAGAAGTAATCAATTTTGGTAAGTACAAAGGTCAGAAAGTGGTAGACGTGCTGAAAACGGACATGGGTTATTATGGTTGGATGATGAATAGCGATTTCCCGCTTCATACCAAAAAAGTATTGACAAATATCAAGTTGAGAGATTTTAATAAATAAATTTCGACCAAAAAAACCATAATCAGTAGATTCACTTTTTAAGTTTCTCTCTGATTGCACTTTCAAATTTATTGATTTACCGGATTTTTGGCACGGTCATTGTTGCAAAATCACGTTGTGCAAATGTCATTTCAAATTCTTATGAAAACGGTAAATATTTTTTCTGTTGTTTTGTTATTGTTAATGGTTTCCTCAATTTACAGTCAGGAAAATACAGGTGTTCCTCAACGAACTCCTGAACAAGAGGCAGTTAAGCAAACAGATAAATTTCAGCAAGAACTGAATCTGACCCCTGATCAAGCTAAACAAATTTACGATATTAATTTACGGTATGCACGTGAACGACAGATTTCGAATAAACGAAGCGAAGCAGTAGAACGAATGAAAAATAAAAACGGGGAGATTCAACAAATTCTAAGTTCCGAGCAAAACGATAGATTACAAACAAAACGGTACGAACGGACAATAATTGAATACCACAACGGAAACCGGAGTCAGCCAATTAATTCATCGAGGTTTCATTCCGCTTCTGATTTTCGTGCTAATCATACTGTTCGAGTTCCTTCGTCTGATATGAATTTGCGAAGAAGTTATAGGTCGACAGCTCCTTCGACTCAAAGTGGAACACCACCTCAGTCTGTTCGTCGCAGCACAAGCACGGAACCACAAAACCAACGCACAAGTATTTCATCACCAACTCGTTCTTCATTTACAACACCGACAAACACAACAAGAAGAATAGAAACTCCATCGCGTCCGACGAGAAAATAATTTATGTCAAACCCATATTTCAGCTTTAAGCAATTTACCGTATTTCACGATAAATGTGCCATGAAAGTGGGCATAGACGGAGTATTACTTGGTGCTTGGACGCCAATTGAAAACTCCAAACGAATATTGGATGTTGGAACCGGAACAGGTTTGATTGCATTGATGCTTGCTCAACGAACGAATGCAGATATTGTTGGGATTGATATTGATTATCAGGCAGTTTTCCAAGCAACAGAAAATATTAAAAACTCTCCTTGGCCCAATCGGATGAAAGTGATAGAAAGTTCTTTACAGGAATATTCTAAATCTACATCTGACCGGTTCGATTTGATAGTTTCAAATCCGCCCTATTTTGTAAACTCGACTAAAACGCCTTACGAAAAACGTACAACGGCTCGTCATACCGATTTGCTAACACACGAGGAATTAATTGAAAATACAATGAAACTTCTTAATCCTGCAGGTCGGATTTGTATAATTTTTCCTGTAAATGAAGGGTTGCAATGTATTAATTTTGCAGAAAGCAAGTGTTTGTTTTGCACAAAACAAGTTACTGTTTTTCCAAAATCAAGTGCGCATGCCAAACGATTATTGCTTGAATTCAGTTTGATAAAGTCAACCAGAATTGAAACCGAACTGGTTATTGAAACCGATGTAAGACATCAATATTCTCCCGAATTTACTGACCTGGCAAAAGATTATTATCTGAATTTGTAAAATAACTTGATTTAAGGGTTTGTTAGAAATTTTGTAAAAAGTCAGAAAGATTGACTTCCCTTTCTAATTCCATTTTTTTACGAAGACGGTAACGACTCATCTCTACACTTCGAAATGACATATTCAGTAAAGGTGCTATGTCTTTCGAGCTTAAGTCCATCTTCAGATAAGCGCAAAGTTTTTTATCACTCATGGTGAGATTTGGAAAACGCTCACTAAGGCGAATTAAGTAGTTTTCGTACACCAAATCGAAGTTTTCGGCAAAACGTTTCCAGTTATTATCTTGCTCGATATTTTGTTTAATATTTTCTTGCATTTTCGAGAGTTTCTTCAGGATGATTTTCGATTCAGAATTCTCATTAATATCAACTGCAACGTTACTCAAGTGCTGATTAATATTCAATAAAATCTCATTTTTACGAATCAAATTCATTGTTGAACTTGCCAGTTCTTGTGATTTATGGCGTAAATGGTACTGTAATCGTTGATTTTTTAGCTCTGTAATTTCTTTTTTCTTTTCTTTTGCTTCTTCCTGATAGTGCTCTTCCTGTTCTTTAAGTTCCAGCTCCTTTTGAGCTTTCATTTCCCGTGCTCCTTTTTCTGATCGCAAACGGATAATTGAAAGCAGTTTAAATGTAAGTATCACAAATAATATCAGATAAACCACAAGTGCAATAGTGCTTTCATACCAGGGAGGAAGAATGGTAAATTGATAACTTGTCTCAACCGGTTCTGCTTCCAATAAACTTTTAGCTCTGACACGAAAAGTATACGTTCCTTTTTTAAGTTTTGTATATTCTTTGGTATTTACCGATGTAAATGCCGACCATTTAGAGTCGTAATTATCGAGAAGATAGCTATAAGTCACGGATCCTTCGTTTCTGAATTCAGGAGCAACATATTCAAAGCGAATGGAATTATGTTTGTTGTCAAACTTGGGAATAAGACCTTTATCTCGAGTCGGTTGGTAGCCGTTAACTACCGAATCTTTTTCGTTGGTAATGTAAACATTGCGTATCGATATCATAAACCGGTTTTTTTCTTTGTTCGCTTTAGAAAGATCCAACCACGAAAAACCATCTTCTGTACTGACAATTACGCTGGTAGCATTTATAAAATTAAAATGTTGAAAACCGCTGATAAGTTTAGTCTTGAGTGTACAAAACGAAAGTGTGTCCACCCTGTATTTTTTATCTTTTTGAATAAATGCAACGCTTACAAAGGTATTTGACGTACACCAAATGTCACCTTTTGTTGTTTCATTTAGAAGCAGATACCAAGAGGAAGATCCAAATAGTTTGTCAAGTTCAGCCGACTTTTCTATCCGTTTTGAAAGTTGATTATAGATATAAAATCCGTTTTGGGTCGAAAATGTTATTTGATTTTTTATCCGAAACAAGGAGTTATCCCGATTAGATGGGAACCCTTTTGTAGTTCCATAAGGTTCAATTTTTGAAATGCTGTCCAGATTTTCATTCAATGTGAGTCTCGAAACACCTTTTATCCAATGGTTAAACCAAATGCAACCCTCATTATCTTCTTCAAACATGCCTCCGGAATCACTAAATCCTTTAACAAAATTCGAAAACTGCCATTTCCCATTCATCTTTTTCAAAATAAAAAATCCCTGGTACGAACTACCTAAAATGCAATTTGGTTTATTTCGTAAAGCTCGAAATCCCCAGGTTCCGGGAATCCCCGGAATTTGATTAACCTGGTTGCCATTTACAATAAATGCACCATGATCGCTTCCGCAAAAAATAGTATTGTCGATTAAAGTTAAACTCCATACCTGACCTTGCATGTGGGGCATTAGTTTTACTTCCACCTGGTTTGGTGAATTTTTAATAGGATAAGTTGTGGTATAAAGTCCCTGATTTGTACCCAAATATAAAATATTGTTTTTCATTAATGAACTGTATCCGGCACCAAATAATTGACTATTACCAAATAAATCGTAAATGGGAGAGTTAATATGCACATAATCAATGCCCTTGTCCAGCCCCAACCAAAGATTGTTCTGTCGGTCGAAGGCAACACTAAGTATCGTATTGTTCTGTAAACCCGAAAAAGTATTTGAAAAAATATTGGTATTATCATTTAAATCTTTTACGACCAAGCCATTTCTTACAGTTCCTAAAGCAAGTTTGGAGCCGCGCATAGTAGCGCAAAAAACCTGATTTTCGGACAAGAATCCATCAATATCTGTTTTAAAAGGCTCTACTTTTTCTCCGTTGAAAACAAATAATCCATAGAAATCGGTTACAAATAATATCTTCGTTTTTTGAAAAGGTAAAATGGCACACACTTTTTTGTTCTTTAATATTTCAGCATTTGGGAACCTCATAAACAAATTTCCGTTTAAAAACGATGGTCCATCGGGTGTACTTGAGATAATTAGTGAATTCTGGACTACCGATGAATAATCAATTTTGTTCTGAAATGAGAAACGATGCATTTTGCCTTCTTTATAACGAAATATCTCTTTATCTCCCTGAAAATAAATAGCATCTTCAATTTTATGAATATGCCATATTTCATTGAAGTTACGTTCTTTCGGGTCAACCTTATCAATGAGAGAATGATAAAGCAAAACGCCAGCTTCGTTTCGGGCATAATAACCAAACTCATTGAAAGCACCTGCATAAATGCAATCTGCAGGTTCATCATAATACAATGATCGCACATTGGTATAATTCCGTATTGGATAAACTGCCCATCGATTACCATCGAACTCCAACAAACCCTTATTATTGGCAAAATACATCCAGTCATTTTTATGCTGAATTATATCCCAGTTTTGAGTACCGGCCATTGAAACCTTTCGATTGTAGTTTCGAACGGAAGGATGTATTGCAAAAACAGTTGTTTGTAAAATGACTAAAAGATAAAATAGAAAGCAAGTGGATCGTTTCATGTTTTTAAATAACTAATCGTTTCTTACAAAATGTTAATTGTTTTGAATTTTTATGCTTGGGAGAACAATTTTACTCCAATTTTTTCGGTTGCAATCAATGTTGAAATATGTTATACAACATAAATAATTATAACAAGTTGAAAAACAGACTTTTAAATTTTTAAATGTAGGATAATTGTTGAAGTTAATACAATGCTCGGTTGTGTTTTTGTGAGGGGGAAAATGAGTGTTCCATATTCTCTTTTACCTACATTTGCATATCCAGTTTTGGATCAATGATTTTAAAAAATATAATTCAAAGAACACTTTAACGAAAACCGTACAATTATGATTAAAAAGAATTTGTTCCTTTTTATTTTGGTTACAGTTTTAATTGCATGTTCACAACAGAAAGATCCTATTGAGAAGAAAATTGATGATTTGTTGGCGAAAATGACCTTGCAGGAAAAAATTGGTCAAATGAATCAATTGACCGGAACGGGTTTATCTGATGATATGAAAAGTCAAATTAAGGCTGGGAGAGTTGGTTCTGTACTAAATGAAATTGATGTAAAAACAGTCAACGAATTACAACGCATAGCCATAGAAAATAGTCGGTTGGGAATTCCATTGATTTTTGGTCGTGATGTGATTCATGGATTTAAAACCATTTTTCCTATTCCGTTGGGGCAAGCTGCTACCTGGAATACTCAAATTATAGAAGACTGTGCCCGTATTTCAGCCATTGAAGCAACTGCAACCGGCATTCGTTGGAATTTTGGACCTATGATAGATGTTTCACGTGATCCACGTTGGGGTCGCATCGCCGAATCGTGCGGTGAAGATCCGTATCTTACTTCTGTAATGGGAGCTGCCATGATTAAAGGTTTTCAAGGTGAGAAATTATCCGACCCAACTTCGATGGCGGCTTGTGCGAAACATTTTGCAGGATATAGTGCTACCGAAGCCGGAAAAGATTATAATACAACTTATATACCGGAACTTCAATTGCGCGATGTTTATCTTCCCTCGTTCAAGGCGGCTGTAGATGCTGGTGCTGCAAGTTTTATGTGTTCATTCAACGACATAAATGGTGTGCCTTCGTCGGGTAATGAATATTTAAATAGACAAATCTTACGGAAAGAATGGAAATTTGATGGCGTTTTGGTTAGCGATTGGGGTTCAATAGAACAAATGATAAATCATGGTGTGTGTTTGGATTTGAAAGATGCAGGCAAAAAAGCAATTACAGCTGGCGTGGATATGGATATGATGGGTTTTGCTTACATTGGGCATTTGGAAGAATTGGTAAAATCGGGAGCTGTTACTGAAAAATTAATTAACGAAGCAGTGCGAAACGTTCTTCGAATGAAATTCCGATTAGATCTTTTTGAAAATCCATATACCAAAGTAACTTTTGCCATGCCATTTTATACGGATGAGGCGCTCCAAAAAGCCAAACAAGCCGCTGTGGAAAGTGCTATTCTTTTAAAAAACGGCAATAGTACATTACCATTAACAGATAAGATAAAATCTGTAGCTGTCATCGGTCCATTATCTGATGCACCCGCCGATCAATTAGGTACTTGGTCTTTTGATGCAGAGCCTCAACATAGCGTAACACCCCTTGCAGCCATTCGAAACTATTATGGAAAACAGGTTAAAGTTATTGCAGAAAAAGGGTTGGCTTACAGTCGCGATACCAATCCGTTAGGAATTGCGAGAGCGATTGCGGCAGCACGCAAAGCAGATGTTATTTTGTACTTCGCAGGAGAGGAAGCCATTCTTTCCGGAGAAGCTCATTGTCGTGCTGACATAAGTTTACCCGGTGTGCAATCGGAATTGCTTTCGGCTTTGAAAAAAACTGGTAAACGGGTTGTTTTGATTGTAATGGCGGGTCGTCCATTAACTATTGGAAAAGAATTAACGGAAGCCGATGCTGTTTTGTATGCATTTCAGGGAGGCACAATGGCCGGTCCGGCGTTGGCTGATTTAATTTTTGGCAAAGCAGTTCCTTCAGGTAAACTTCCGGTTACTTTCCCTCGTATGGTGGGTCAGGTACCTGTTTATTATGCCCATAAAATGACCGGTCGACCTGCCAAGAATATTGTAATGATTGACGATATTCCGGTTGGTGCACAACAAACATCGCTTGGAAACTCGAGTTATCATTTGGATGCCGGCGATAGCCCATTATTCCCATTTGGTTTTGGTTTGTCGTACACCACATTTAGTTATTCGGATGTAAAAGTTTCTAAAAATGAATTATCTGAAGGTGATTCATTGAATGTTGAATGTACAATCAAAAATACCGGGAAATTTGACGGTTCGGAAGTAGCTCAACTTTACATTCGTGATTTAGTTGCTTCGTTAGCTCGTCCGGTTCGCGAACTAAAAGGATTCCAGAAAATCAATTTACAAGTTGGCGAAACTAAAACAGTGACTTTTACACTCAAAAGCAATCAATTGGCATTTTGGAATGCCGATATGGTGAAACGTGCTGAACCGGGTGAGTTTCAGGTTTGGATTTCTACTGATAGCCAGAGTGGAAAACCGGTTTCTTTTAAATATAAATAATAATCATTTTAGTCGCCAGCATTTTCTATTAGTTTTTTAAGCCTGATAAAATCAGGTAAAATCTTTATATGCCAATAAAATAAAACCCAATGAAATCAAATCTTTTCGCAAAACTGTTTTTCTGTTTTCTGATTATCATCTTTTCAAGTTTACAAGTCAACGCCCAATCTCTTTTAGATAAAAGAATTAATGATTTGGTTGATGCTATGACCACACAAGAAAAGATCAATCAACTTATCAATAGCAGTTTTGGAGGAACTCCCTCTAATACTCGTTTGGGAATTCCCGGCTTTGCGATGGATGATGGACCTCACGGTGTGCGATTTGCCGCAGATGGCAGAAACGGACGTACAGCCACCGCATTTCCAACAGGTATTGCTATGGCATCAACCTGGGATCAGGATATAGCCACAAAAGCAGGAGAAGCAATGGGTGTAGAATTTTGGGCATTTAACCGGAATGAACAATTGGGACCTTGTATTGATATTTGTCGCGATCCGCGAGGCGGACGTTCAGCTGAAAGTGGAGGTGAAGATTCCTATTTAGCCGGAAATATTGGAAAATCAGTAGCGATAGGAATTCAGAGAAGTCCGATAATTGCCACTGTAAAGCATTTTATGGGTGAAAGCAAGCAATCGAATCGTTTTAATATGAACGTACTTGCAACCGATCGTTGGTTAATGGATTTTTCGGGATATAATTTTCGTGCAGTCGTTCAGGAAGCAGGCGTTATGAGCGTTATGGGTGCATACAATTTGATAAATGGTGATAAAGCATGTGAAAGTACTGCCATGTTAACCACTATTCTGAGAGAACGTTGGGGTTATCCTTTCTATGTGGTGTCTGACTGGGGTGCAATAGTGAATTCTCAAAAAGCGATTAAAGCCGGAACAGATATTTGTATGGGCGCTAACAATTATGCCAACGATTTACCGGGAATGGTAGCAAGCGGTGCAGTTACAATTGCCGATCTTGATTTGGCAGTAAAACATGTGTTAAAAACAAAAATATTAAACGGCATGATGGATTATTTCCCGGTTGGAAATGCAACTTATGCTAAAACTGCCGATATTAATGCAACGAATAAATTGGCTGCTCAAAAGTCCATTATTTTACTCAAAAACGAAAAGAAAACAGATGGTAACCCCATTCTTCCATTAAATAAAACCGGAATTAAAATAGCATTAATTGGACCCAATGCAACCGGAAAAAACCTCAATTGTTACGGAAGTAGTGAGACTTTTCCTCCGTATTCGATTAGTGTTAAAGATGGTTTGGAAACTAAAATTGGTGCAACCAATGTCCTATATTCAGTAGGATGCGATATGAATTCCGATTCGAGAACCGGATTTACTGCAGCTTTAGCACTTGCTGCAACAGTTGATGTGGTTATTTTTGCCGGTGGTTTAGATGCAACACAAGAAGGTGAAGGGTACAATACCGGAGGAGACCGCAAAAGCGGCTCGATAAATCTTCCGGGTCAACAAATGCTGCTGATTCAACAATTGTCAGCTGTAAATCCCAATATTGTTGTTGTCATTCAAAGTGGCGGCGTTTGCGGATTGAATTATTGTATTTCAAATATAAAAGGCTTGGTTTATTCGTTTTACGCAGCTCAGGAAGCCGGTACAGCCATTGCCGATGTGCTTTTTGGTGATTACAATCCTGCCGGACGTATGCCGGTCACTATGCCAAAACAAGATAGTGATTTACCATCGTGGGTGGAAGATAATTTCCGGAAATTCACTGATAATCTGGATGGTGGATATCGTTGGTTTGATGAAAAAAATATTACTCCGGAGTTTGCTTTTGGTTTTGGGTTGAGTTATACTACTTTTTCTTACAGTAGTTTAGTGGTTTCAAACGCTACAACTGCCGGTCAACCCATTACGGTTTCGGTAGATGTTACCAATACCGGTAGTCTTGCAGGTGAAGAAGTTGCTCAATTGTATATCAGTTGCCCTTCAACAGCTGATGTTTGGATGCCAAAAAAACAATTAAAAGGATTTAATCGTGTTGCTTTACTGGCGGGTGAAACTAAAACGGTCACTTTTCAATTGAAAGCAGAAGATTTCTATTATTGGAATGGAACGCAATATCAGGCTCAATCGGGAAATTTCACTTTACGGGTTGGTGGATCATCCGATAATTTACCGCTTACACAAAACATTACATTAACTGATGGTGATCAAAAACCGGATTTAAAAATTACTCAAATTTATACTATGCCCCGTTATCCGTTGCAAGGTCAACAGGTGAGTTTTTATGCCTTAGTAAAAAATCAGGGAAATGCAACTAACGCTTCAGGGTCTCCATTTAAAATTGATTACAAAATAAATGGAGTGAAAGTGGCAAGTTCTGATAATGTCACCACTTCGATTGCTCCCGGACAAGTTCAACTTATAGCATCAACCGGCGTTTGGACAAGTGATCAGATTGTAAAAACCACTCTTTCGGGCGATCTTGCATTTAATGCCGGTGCTTCGCAGGAATGGGATGCTACCAATAATAACTTTACACGTGCTTTTGAAGTTTTCGATCCTCAATTAGATCCAAAAATTTCCAACCTGGCTTATCAAAAACCGGTTACAACTTCTTCGGTTAATGGAACAAATGTAGCTGCTTCATTAGTTGATGGCAACTTAACTTCGCGTTGGGAATCCGGAAAA
>JADGPS010000134.1 GCA_017882285.1 Paludibacter sp.
CAAATCTTTCAAAAAGGCATTAATCAAAAACGGAGTTCCCGCAAGTAATATATTGACAGACGATTGGGAATAATGAATTAGTGTCATTTGTCCCGTATGTCCCGAGACCGATGGGATTCTGGATTCGTGAAATTCGTGTTTCCAATTCGAGTCATTCGTTATTTAATGTAACAGAGGATAACCACCAACGCTCAAAAAAGGTTATATTTGAAATAAAAATCATGGGAACAATTCAAATAGAATTAAAAAATAAAAATGCCTTATCAATTTTGAAAAGTCTTGAAAAAGCAAAGATGATTAAAATGTATAGTACTGAAAGGCAAACAAAGGATTCACCCATTCATTTCAAAGGAGCAATAAGCACTGATAGAGCTATTGAACTGGCCAATGAAATTGAAAAATCAAGAACCGAATGGAACGAAAGAACTATCTGATTGATACAAATGTTGCCATTTATTATTTTGGATTGGCTATGTCAAATGAATCTGAGAAATTTATGGATCAGATTCTTGGGAAAAAGTATTATATATCGGTAATAAACAGAATTGAGCTATTGGGATTTAAAAGACTCAATGGAAACGAATCGGATGCTCTTAGTTCTTTTATCTCAAATTCAATTATTATCGATTTGGAGGAGGATATTATTCTTGAAACAATTCAAATCCGGAAGAAATACAACATAAAACTTCCTGACGCAATTATTGCCGCCACCTGTCTGGTCAATAATTGTTCACTAATTACCAATAACATAAAAGACTTTGATGAAATTACAGGATTTCACTTAGTCAAAGTCGATAAGAGAACCTAATCCACCGATACTCGGGGCAGGCAGTATAATTCATGATAATTCGTGCAATTCGTATTAAATTCGCTCAATACATGTAGTTCGTATATAATGAAAGCGATAAGAAAACAATTATCCAAAGAACAGTTTCATTTGCTCAATATTCCGGAAGATTTCGCTTATGAGGTGGAAATCATAATACTTGCAACCAAACCTTCAAAAAAACATAATCATCTGTCAGTAGACGAGGCGTTTTATGCGGCTAATAACAATCAAATCATCGAAGACGATAAAAACGAAGATCAGATTTGGAACAAATATTTGTAAATATCATTCAATCAGGTGAAGAGACGATTGCTTCGTCAGACCAGAAATTCTTTATTCATGAGATCCCTAAACAACTGACAACAAAAGGAGCAGAGGCAAATATCCGACTACTTTTGTCTTTTATCTTGATTAAGCCTTTCTCCTTGATTTTACTTTCTTCGTCCACCATAGCTTTCTTTGACCGCTGAAATGCTATTGAAGGTGGTAGCGAAGTTGGATTATCTTTTTACTATTTTTGCATTATGACTAAAGCTGATATCATATCTGAAATAATCTTTTCGCTGCAACCGCTAAATGTGAGCAAAGTTATTTTATTTGGTTCTTATGCAAAAGGGACTCAATCAGCTGATAGTGACATTGATTTACTGGTTGTTACCAATGATGCTTTTGTTTTTGAATCATTTACTCAAAAGATGCAAATCAAGCTTAAAATAGCAAATGCACTTAATCCTTTGAGAAAATTTGCTGATATTGACCTTATCGTACATACAATTCCTATGTACGAAAAGTTTATACAATTAAACAGTTCTTTTAAGAAAGAAATTTTTAATTCCGGAACTTTGATTTATGAAGCAAACAACTAAAGATTGGCTGGCAGTTGCTGAAGATGACCTCCTTGCAGCTAAAACACTTTCAAGAGACGAACGACTTACCAGTCTGGTATCTTTTCATTGTCAGCAATGTTTAGAAAAATGTTTTAAAGCTATAATTGAAGAACAAAACAAACCAGCTTTAAAATCACATGATCTTTTAAGGCTTCGATTACACGAAACGCGAAACATTCCATACTTTTGTCTTTTTTTAACACAGTAAACACTTAGAAATTCATAATATGTCCCCGAACACTCGTAAGAAAGTCTTCGTTAGCGGTTGTTTCGATATCCTCCATTCCGGGCATATAGCATTCTTGAAAGAAGCCTCTCAGTTTGGTGATTTGAATGTCGGATTGGGGTCTGATAAAACGGTTGCTGACCTGAAAGGACGGAAGACAATAAATTCTGAGGATGAACGACTATATATGCTTGAAGCGTTGTCTTGTGTGCATAATGTGAAAGTTAACAGAGGCAGCGGGATTCTTGATTTTCTGGACGATATGAAGGCTCTTAAACCAGATATTTTCATTGTAAACGAGGATGGTCATACACCCGACAAAGAACAATTATGCAAAGATCTTTGTATTGAATACAAGGTTCTGCGAAGAATCCCTTATGCCAATTTGCCGGTACGTTCCACTACCTCTTTAAGAAAAGAGACCCCAATACCATATAGGATTGACCTGGCAGGAACATGGATTGATCAACCCTATGTATCAAAATATAATCCCGGCTGGGCAATAACCGCATCGATTGAACCAACGATTGAGTTTAATGAACGGTCAGGGATGGCTACCTCTACCAGGAAAAAAGCAATTGAACTTTGGAATGACCATTTACCAATGGAAAATCCGGAGAAGCTCGCGAAGATACTTTTCAGATATGATAATGATCCCGGAACTAAAGATGTCAGTGGCTCCCAGGATTCAATAGGTATTACGATGCCGGGAATAAACAGGTTTTATTATCAAAAAGAAAAATACTGGCCTTCAAAATTTGAAACAATAACAGATCATTCAATAATAAAATGGCTTGAAGACCGGCTTTATATGGTAACACTCTGGCCTCGTCCGGTTGATTTTGTTGTACTCGAAAATACAAATATAACCGGAGTGAATGTTAAAAAACTGACAGCTGCCGCAGAGATGGCCTGGGAAGGACTAAATAAAAAAAATATTCAAACATTTTCAAAAGGGTTTTCTGCTTCATTTAACGCACAAGTGAAGATGTTTCCAAAAATGTTGAACGACAGAATTTCCAGGGTAATTGATTCGCACAGAGATAGAGCGTTAGCATGGAAGCTTTCTGGTGCCGGAGGAGGTGGGTACCTTATATTTATTAGTGAAGTTGATATCCCAAATGCAATTAAGGTTAAGGTTAGGATAAAAGATTATTGGATCTGATATTTTCTATATCTGCCTGGTATTTTAAAAATGAAAAAAGTTGCATTAA
>JADGPS010000095.1 GCA_017882285.1 Paludibacter sp.
GAAAAGAAAAAATAAAATAAAATTTTAGTCGCAGATTAACAAATTAATTTAAAAACGATTTATAGATTATTAATTCTTCAAAAGGATTTAATTCGTGCTGTTTCATTCAGAAACACATAATTGAAAAGCCATCCAAAGTTACCGACTTACATTTCATTTTTCTTTCTTTTTTGCCGTGCATGACTGTGTTTCCGTCCATAAGTGAAGTAAATCACAAAACCAATCAACATCCAGGCAATCAGACGAATCCATGTATCGCGCGGTAATGCAGCCATTTGAGCAAAACAAACCAAAGCTCCCAAAATAGGAACAACAGGCACCCACGGTGTCTTGAAACCGCGAATGGCATTGGGTTCAGCCTTACGCAAAAGAATAATTCCTACCGAAACAATCACAAATGCCAGCAAAGTACCGATAGAAACCATTTCGCCCAACAAACCGATAGGAAATAATCCGGCAAAAAAAGCGGCAAAGCAACCTGTTACAATGGTTGTGATATGAGGTGTTTTAAATTTTGAATGTGTTTTAGCAAAGCTTTTCCACAATAATCCGTCACTTGCCATTGTAAAAAACACACGTGACTGACCCAGCAATAATACCAATACCACTGAACTTAAACCGGCAATGGCACCGATTTTTATTATTGGGCGTAACCAGATTAAACTGGGACCTGCACTATTTATAGCCAATGCAATCGGAGCTTCCACATTCAGATACTTATAATTCAGAATCCCTGTCAACACCAAACTGACGGCAATATACAAAACGGTACAAATAAGCAAAGAAAAAAGTATGCCTCTCGGCACATCGCGTTTAGGATTAATGGCTTCCTGCGAAGTGGTGGATACAGCATCAAATCCTACATAAGCAAAAAACACAACAGCAGCAGCAGTCAACACTCCCGACCAACCAAAATGACCAAAATCGCCCGTATTGGCAGGTATAAACGGTGTCCAGTTGGCAAGGTTGATATGAGAAATACCAAAACCGATAAAAAGCAGAATAACGGTGACTTTGATTAAAACGATAATGTTATTGAATTTAGCCGATTCTTTAATACCAATTACCAACAAAGTAGTCATTAAAGCTACGATAAAAATAGCCGAAAAATTGATAATAGCACCTGACGCATGCCAACCGGTTGCATCAAAAATAAACGGACTTTGGCACATCGCCGTTGGAATTACAATTCCAAAATCAGCAAAAAAACTGGTTACATATCCCGACCATCCTACAGCAACTGTTGCAGATCCGAAAAGATATTCCAAAATCAAATCCCAACCGATAATCCAGGCAACAAACTCACCCATAGTGGCATAACCGTAAGTATATGCACTACCTGAAACCGGAATCATGGAAGCAAACTCGGCATAACAAAGTCCGGCCAGCAAACAACCGAAAGCCGAAATGATAAATGATAATGCTACGGCAGGTCCGGCATGTAACGCCGCCGCAGTACCTGTTAAAACAAAGATTCCTGCACCAATAACGCAACCAACGCCTAACAAAGTCAGATTGGTTGCAGTTAAATGTCGTTTTAGTGCGTTGTGGTTACTATCAGCTTGTTCTTCTAACTCAGCCAGCGTCTTCCGTATAAATAAATCTTTAAACATAAATTTGAATGGTTTTAAACAGAATTAAAAGCCAGTTTGACAGATTTTATAACGTTCTGCTTTATATTTGTAATTTTTTGGTCACAAAAATAGCTTTTATTATTCATTTCCGGGTATAATTGCAAAATATATTTACAATTGACTTATTGTCAGAATGAAAGAACCTTTTTTTTGAAATAAAAGTAAATGGACGGATTCAAAATTTTCGAATCTTTACTCCATTTTTTTCCAGAACCTCAAAAGGTATACTTATTCCTATTGTTTCCCAAGCTACTCCATCTCGATTATGTGCTTGAATAAGATTTATTTTGATGGATTCTCCTTTCAAAAGTAGTTCTTTTGATACAACGGTTTTGTGAGACTGAAACAGTTCTTCGTACAACGCAGCTGGTATGAGTGGAAAAAGAGTATGTAAACAAAAGGATGAAAGTGATTTATGGGTAATCCAATAAACGGATTCAGGAGTAAAATATAAAATGGCGTTTGGAGAACCTGTATGAAGCCAACCCAATGTTTTCGGATATTTGCTGTAAACTTCAATATACAAATCGCCATAATCTTTGTCACGGAATTTTTCGGAAATTCGATAAGTCGTTCCATTCAGCGTCAATAATAAATCCACATCTTGCCGCTGCATTTCCATATCAACCTCAGAATCGGTATTGAACCGCTTAATATCAGTTACTTTCAATACTTCACGGTAAAACAAATCGGCTCGGGCAGCTTGTTCCCGTTCGTGATTTAGACTGGCTTTGAAGTTGTGAAGCATTATAGGACGAGTTATATCAATAAAAAAGAAACTTACAAATTGAAAAAATCAAACTTTCGTCAATTTCAATATCATCCCTTTCCAGGCAGGCATATACGTAATAAATGCTTCTTTTGTACTCAATGTAAGCAGTGGAAATTTTTCGGATTCGTCCAGCAGATTTACCCCACTGTAATTCTGTCCTTCTTTAAGATTAAGATATTGGAAAGCTTCAAGTGGAAAATGAACTTCTGTTTCCAAATTTTTATCATCAAAATTTAGCACGATTAACAACAATTCGTCTTCAAACTTCCGGAAATAAGCGTATTGCTCATGTGTGTTGAATTTTTTGTTTTCAAAGTTAGCAAATTCAAGATCGTACATTAATCCGTCTGTAATAGTTTTTTCTGAAAGGGTAATGTTCAACAGTTTTTTGTAAAACAATTGCAAATCTCGCTGGTCCGGACTTAGTTTTTTGCCATCAAACTGACCACTATTCGACCAGGCTTGAATGGATTTTAAGCCCCAATAATCAAAAATAGTAGTCCGTCCATCAAAACCACTGAATCCTTCAGCATCCATGCCTAATTCACCTAATTCCTGCCCGGAATAAATCATAACAGGTGCTTGATTCAATGTGGCAGCCACAATCATTGCCGGTTGTGCATACGAACCATTGCCCGAGAAAAAACCGGAGCTAATGCGTTGTTCGTCGTGGTTTTCGAGAAAGTTGAGCATTTGATTTTCAATACCGCCAAGTGATTGCCAACTATTAGTAATTTCGCGCACCGGAAAATTCCTGCTGGTTATATTTCGAAGCATTTCATACATGCCTGCTTTATCGTACAAATAATCGAATTTACCGTTGCAGATATAATTACGATATTCACTTGGTTTATATACTTCGGCAATAAAAATAATTTCAGGAAATTGTGCTTTTACTTGTGTCAATGCCCATCCCCAGAATTCAACAGGAACCATTTCGGCCATATCGCATCGAAAACCATCCACTTTTTTCGAAGCCCAGAAAAGCAAAATATCGCGCATTTTGAACCATGTATCAGGAATCGGGCTGAATTGTTTCTGACCACCTTCTACATAATTCACTCCATAATTCAATTTAACTGTTTCGTACCAATCGTTTTGAGTAGGTGAAGCAGTAAACTGATTGTTGCCGGTTGCTTTGGCAGGAAATTCCATATAACCCTGAACATCAAACTGAGGATTAAATGGCTGATTGGGTATATAATAAAAATTATTTAGCGGTGAAAATCTCCATTCCGGATGATCAGTTTCTCCTAAATCAATCACTCCTGTGGGTTTAGCATCAGAATGATATTGTCGTGCTACATGATTTGGAACAAAGTCAATAATGACTTTCATACCGGCATCGTGTGTTCGTTTTACTAAATCTTCGAATTCAGCCATTCGGTTTTCCACATTTTCGGCTAAATCCGGATCCACATCGTAATAATCTTTAATGGCATAAGGCGAACCGGCTTTTCCTTTAATAACTCCGGGATGATCTTTCCGAATGCCAAAAGCTGAATAATCAGTTTGCGTGGCGTGTTCAATAACGCCGGTGAACCAAATATGCGTTGTTCCCAATGATTTTATCTCATTCAGAGCTTTCGGGGTAAACGAATTGAATTTTCCACAGCCGTTTTCGGCTATCGTTCCGTTGTGTTTGTTTGTAGTGTTTTCGTTGCCAAAAAGACGTGGAAGCACCTGATAAATAACAAATTTAGACATGATTATTAAGTTATGATGAATAAGTTACAAAATGAATGTTTAAAATTATTTGTTTCTAATGTTACCTGGATTGAATTTGTCAACAGTTTGTAACTTGAATTCAAGTTGTTGATTTTGTTTCACTTTAGCAGAAATGCCAGAACTGCCTTTTTTAGAAATCTTAAAATTATCAAGCCATAAAGTACCTTGCGGAGGTACCATAAATCCAAATTGATTTAAATTGGCAGTAGCCTCTATTTCAGAACAATAGCAATAAACGTTGTTTATAAAATAATAGATTAAAGTTCCAATTTTGAATACTTTAAGCTTATTTATACCCGCATTTACAATACTCGATTCGTTTAATTCTGTATAAAAACTGTACCACGAACGGTTTCCCGTGTACATTTTTTGGTTATAATTAATACTGAAATATTCTACGGGGTCATTCGTTCCGGTTGAATCTGACACCACCGGTCCAAAAATCAAACCATATTGATTGGAAGCATCTCCGGTTGGGTAAAAAAATGTCATTTCGTATGAAAAATCGGAATTAATGCTTATTGCTGTTTGAAGATTGGCAAATACCAAAAAAACCTGATCTATCTTCGATTGAAACCGTAATCGCCCGTTATCAAGACTAATAATATGCTGTGAATCTTCGCCAAGTTTCCAACCTGATTGCGAAGGAGAATCAAAATTCAATTGATATAATTTGGAATAACCGGTTGTATCCACAGGTAACTTTAGGTTCGAAAAATCAGGAGCAGGAGTGGTTTTATTAAATAATTCATCTACATAATAGTTGCGGCGTTCACCTCTGTAATTAATGTTCCATGATCTGTCATTGACCTTGTCGCCACCACACATAATCGATTTCCAGTCACCATTTTCGAGCGTTGTATTGAGGTGGTCTCGTCCTAACAAAGCGTGACCGAGTTCGTGAAAAATCAAATCTTCTTTCATTAAATCGGCTCCTGCACTGGTTGTTATATCGTCCCAATATGTTTTATCAATTTGAATGCGAACCGGAGTTTCATGATGAGTTAATCCGGCTGTATTATTACTTAACGTTCCAAATTCCATTATTAACCCTGTTGCTTTTGGATCAAAGACATGACCGCGAGCAGCTCCTTCATTTTCAAAACGTTGAAGATAATCAGTGAATGCAGAATCAATTTTATATTCATGAGAACCAATACAGGAATAAAGAACAAAAATAACTAATATCAGGGTGAAAAAGCAACTTTTAATTCGACTCATCCTTATCTTCATTTATTAAAAACAAGCACAAATATAAACAAAAAACTCTATGTTATTGTTATTTATATATTAACAAATAAATTTACACAAAATAAATCAATAATTATGTCTACAGTAAAATTTAAAGGAAACGATGTTCATACAAGTGGAAAATTACCTGAAGTTGGAACTCAAGCACCTGATTTCAAATTAGTAAATGGAGGCTTAAAAGAAATTCATCTAAGTGACTTTAGAGGTAAACGTGTTTTACTAAATATTTTCCCAAGTCTTGACACCAGTACTTGCGCCATGTCAGTCCGAAAATTTAATAAATGGGTTTCTGAAAAAGTAAATGTGGTTGTAATCTGTGTTTCAAAAGATTTGCCATTTGCCCAAAGTCGGTTTTGTGGTGCAGAAGGGTTGGAAAATGTAATTACTGCTTCCGATTTTCGCTACAATACTTTTGCTACAGATTATGGCGTATTGTTGACTGATGGTCCACTTCAGGGATTAATTTCACGCTCGGTTATTGCGATTGATGAAAACGGAAAAGTATTGTATACCGAATTAGTTTCAGAAATAACCAATGAACCAAATTATGATTTAACCGTATTCTAATAAGTTGCTTGTCAATGCTGTCAAGCGCCTATGTGTGGTAAATTAAGTTTAACATTAAATGGTAACCTCTCTATGCTGTGAAGCGCAGAGAGGTTTTTTTTAAAAGTTATAGCGAAAAGTTATAATCAAAACAAATCTCCTATTCTTGGTTCTTGATTCTAAAGTTTCTTTAACCCTACTCCCACCTTTTTCAATCCTTCCTGAACATTTGCGGCTTCAATTTCCTCAAAAGCTTTAAGTGCAATGATAGCACAAGCTTTTGCATCATCACCTGCCCGATGATGATGAAACTGAATATTATGGAATTGACTAACAACGCCTAATGAATGACCTGGCAAATGTTTCCAAACTTTTCGGGAAAGACTGACAGTGCAAAAATATTCTGACCAGGGAATTGCTAAATCATAATATTTTAAAACTGAACGCAACACTCTCATATCAAACGCAGCATTATGTGCAACCAGGTAATTATCTTCAAACCATGGCTTTAACTCGGTCCAAAGGTCTTCAAATGTTGAAGCAAAAGCAACATCAGCCGATGAAATACCATGTACCCGTTGATTCCACTGATTCATATAGGGAAAGCAGGCCGGTTTGATCAACCACGATTTTGATTCAACAATTTTTCCATTTTCCACACGCGATAAACCAATTTCACAGGGAAATTCGGCGTATGCAGTTTCAAAATCAATAGCCGTAAAGTTCATATTTAATTTATAAATCGGATTTGAGTTCAAAGATAGATAAATTTTAATTCAAATTAATTTTTTGCTTACAAATCATAGTGAAGATTATAAAACCAGGATTTATTTTTTTTGCAAAAACAACCTGTTTTCTGCATATTAATTCTCTTTTTAAGATAAAAACCTCTGAGATTTGTTAAATATGTGATAGTTAACCAATACTCTACCTTTTGTTGACTAATTATGCGTACATTTGCACACTTAACATCAAAATGTGCAATATGAATAATTTAAAAATTGGGAATTTGACGGCTCGTTTACCTATAATTCAGGGTGGTATGGGTGTTGGAATTTCTTTATCGGGTTTAGCGTCTGCTGTTGCAAATGAAGGAGGTGTAGGCGTTATTTCGTGTGCGGGGATTGGATTAATTTATCGCAATACAGCGAAAGATTATATGGAAGCCTGTATTTGTGGATTGAGAGAAGAGATTAGAAAAGCAAAAGAAAAATCCTCAGGAATAATTGGCGTAAACATTATGATGGCTTTAACCAATTTCAGTGATATGGTTAAAACTGCGATTAGTGAAAAAGCCGATATAATTTTTGCAGGTGCAGGATTGCCAATGGATTTGCCAAAATATCGAACTCCTGATTGTGTCACGAAATTAGTTCCTATCGTTTCTTCGGCAAGAGCCGCCAGAATTATCTGTGAAAAGTGGAAAACGCTTTATGATTATTTGCCTGATTTGGTAGTAGTTGAAGGTCCAAGAGCCGGTGGTCATTTGGGTTTTAAACCAAACCAAATTGATGATCCTGATTTTGCAATTGAAAAGTTAATACCTGAAGTTGTGAAAGAAGTATCTCTTTTTGAAGAAAAATACAATCAGGAAATACCTGTTATTGCAGCCGGTGGAATTTATACCGGTGAGGATATGTACAATATTATGCAATTGGGTGCAAAAGGAGTTCAAATTTCAAGTCGTTTTGTAACAACCAACGAATGCGATGCAAATATAAATTTCAAAAAATCGTATATTAAGGCTGTTGAAAACGATGTGGAGATTATTAAAAGTCCTGTAGGTATGCCCGGCCGGGCTTTAAAAGGAGAATTTCTGGAAAGAGTGAAACTTGGTCTAACACGCCCTAAATCATGTCCTTACAATTGTTTACATACTTGTGACTATAAAGTAGTGCCTTATTGTATAATCTTAACTCTTTACAATGCATACAAAGGGAATATGAATAAAGGATATGCTTTTGCAGGGAGCAACGCTTATTTGGCTACCAAAATTACTTCCGTGAAAGAGATTATAGATGATCTCGTTTTACATTTTAAAAAGGCTGAAAAAGAAGCAATTGCTTAAACTAACATTCAGAATTAAAAAAAAGGACAAAACTTCTCATTTGATTGTTTTGTCCTTTTTTTTTATTGAAATTGTCTCGTCCTGAAATAGCGTTACACAAAAAAGAACGTTATGAAAGAAGAGATTAAGAATCAGTACGTAAAGCGAAGTCAGAAAGACTATTCGATGAGTTTTAAATTGGAAGTTGTTCAAGAAGTTGAACGAGGGGAAATCGGTTTAAGGGCAGCTCATCGAAAATATGGCATCCAAGGTAGCCATACAGTGAGACAATGGTTGGAAAAATTTGGTACTTTTGACTGGGAAAATCAAACACCGTCTAATATGCCAAAATCACAAGAGCGCAAATTAATGGAACTGGAGCAGAAAGTCCGTTTATTAGAGAAGCAGAAAGCTTTTTTGGAAAAGCAACTGGAAAATGCGGACGAGAAAGTCATATTGTTTGACATGATCATTGATATGGCAGAGAAAGAGTTCAAAGTTCCAATACGAAAAAAATGTATACCCGGGCAGTCAACCGGTACACCCGGGAAAGAAAGCGATCAATAGCTTTTTCTTGTGGCTTGCTCGGGTTAAGCAGGCAGTTCTATTATCGAAACAAATGGTCAACAGCTAAGAATCAGCAAAGAGCAAAAAGAGTTGTCGACTTAGTGTTGGATGTACGAAAGCAATTGCCACGTACAGGGACAAGAAAGCTATACTTTATGCTTGAGGAACCTTTAGGGGAACTTCATGTGGGAAGAGATAAGTTATTCTCCATTGTAAAAGCAAATCACTTAGAGATAAGTGCCAAACGCAGTTATCATGTAACAACAAACTCGCACCACAGATTCCACAAACATAAAAATCTGATAGAAAATCTGGAGATTTGTAAGCCGGAACAAGTGTGGGTATCAGACATAACTTATATAGGTTCAAGAAACAATCACTCTTATTTGGCATTAGTCACAGATGCTTATTCAAAGAAAATTGTAGGTTATGATTTATCGGATAGTCTGGGAACTGAAAGTTCAATACGGGCTTTAAAAATGGCCATAAAACAAAGAATGTATAAGGCTCAATCGTTGATTTATCATTCTGACAGAGGATTTCAATACTGTAGCGACAGTTATCAAAAAGTTCTTATCAGAAATCATATAACACCAAGTATGACAGAATCCTATGACCCTTATGCAAATGCAGTGGCTGAACGTGTAAATGGAATTCTCAAAGATGAGTTTATGATAGAAAGATACAATCTGAATAAATATCAACTGAACTTATTAATCAAAAACAGTGTTGAAAAATACAATAAGATACGTCCTCATTATTCTTGTCACATGCTAACACCTGAACAAATGCATTTACAAAATAAAATTAAAATAAGAACTTATAAAAGACAAATCAGTTGCAAGGCTAGCCTTGCAACTGATTAAAAATATCTAATTATTTTTGTCTAAAACCTGTAACGGTTTTTTAGGACTAGTCAAATTAGTAAATCCGTTCGGGTTTTATGCATTTAAATAAAAATATTTCTCCGAAAAAATATCTTTAAAAAATTTCAATTTATCAGATTTATTGGCTAATATTGCAGAAATTTAGAATCAAAATAAAAGTATGAAAAGCCTTAGTCTTCGATATATTGAATCTCTGAACGAAATTGATATTGAATCTGCAGCTGAAATTCTTGAAGAATCCGGTTATCGTGACACAATTGAAATTTTAAACTGGCCTAACGAATACTCGTATAAACCAATCACTTACTTTAACATTGGTCGTTCAGCTGACAGTATTTTTATTAAATACTCTGTTCACGGAAGCATGCTTCGGGCCATTTATTCGAATGATCAGGATCCTGTTTACGAAGATAGTTGTGTCGAGTTCTTTTGTATGCCGATTGGAGCCGATAAATATAGCAATTTTGAATTTAACTGCATTGGCACTTGTTCAGCCTCAAGTCGTAAAGGGAGAAATGAAAATATCGTTCCTTTTTCACCCGAAGAAATGCTGACTATCAAACGTTTTCCTTCCATCGGTCGCCGTGCTTTTAATGAAATGGAAGGCATGTTTGAATGGGAATTGACCGTAAAAATTCCATTTGCATTAATCGGAATTGACCCGAAACATTTGCCC
>JADGPS010000096.1 GCA_017882285.1 Paludibacter sp.
CAAGTTCGTCTTATTGTACTATTTATTTGTATGCATCGGCATTAACAACAGTAAACGTATAAAACAGTTTGGACTGTTTTATACGTACAATTGGTATAATATATTTTTCAGTAAAAAGAGGCTGTCTCAAAATAATTTGGATCAGCCTCTTTTGCGTAAAGTAGAAAAAGTGTGTTTTTACAAAGGAGTCTTATTGCACGAAAGCAATAAGACTCCTTTATAAATTTAAATTTCAAACAGTTATAATTTGCCTTTTTGGATTGAATTTGTTAATGCAACCGTACCGGTAATGCCCCCCAAACCCATACTTTCAACCGCAGTACTTGGTACAATAACAATTGTAGAATTGGTTTTCAGACCTTCATAAAGCATATTCATGGCACGAAGATGAAAAGCCGTTGGATTATCGGCGTAACTTTTGGAAGCTTCATTAAACATTTCTGCAATTTGTCGTTCCGAATCACCCAAAATTACTCTGGCCTGACGTTCACGTTCTGCTTGTGCCTGCATTGACATGGCGGCTTCCAATCCCTGAGGAATTAAAACATCTTTTACTTCTACCGAAATAACATTTATGCCCCACGGTTCGGTTCTTTCATCGATAATAGTCTGTAACATAGCACTTATTTTATCCCTTCCTTCCAACATATCTGCCAGCATAGTTTTGCCAATTACATCCCGAAGTGCTGTTTGCGAAGCCCAACTGATAGCACTATAATAATCTGCTACATCCAATGAAGCTTTTTTCGGATCTATCACCTTCCAAAAAAGAACTGCATCCACATCCACCGGAACAGTATCTTTGGTAAGGGTTTTTTCCGCTTTGAAAGAAGTACTGATAACGCGAATATCAATCCAGTATGGAATATAATCTATTATGGGAATAATAAAAAAGATTCCCGGTCCTTTAAGCGATTGGAATTTTCCGAGACGAAGCACAATAGCTCTGCTCCATTGATTGGCAACTTTCGTTGACCAGGCAATTAATACGCCAACTAAGCCAAACAAAGCGATAATCGTCATACTCGAAGGCGATGACAATTCACCGTTTACAATATAAGCCGCACAAAATCCAATAAGCGCAACTACTACAAAAAACAGAGAAGAAATAGAACTAACGTTTTTCATTTTTTTTAAAAATTAGATGGTTAATGACTTTTATAAGAATGCCGTAATGAAATGATTTCTGAATATTGAAATAGGATGAAATAGCTGATTCTATTATAACAATTCATTTATTATTAAAGTTTCAATTTTAATTGAAATTTGAAATATATTGAAAAAAACTTTTTGTTTATAAGAAATAAAAAAAGGTGATTCCAAATAGAACCACCTTTTACGGCCAATTATTAATCTTATTTCAATTTTTTCGAAATCAAATTATCGAAAGAGAATTTACCACTTCCGCCAATTAAAACCGCAAGTGCAATTCCAAGAACCAATATAAAATATTCATAACCTTCGCCGGTATTTGGCATTTTATACCAATTCATAAAGAATCCGTTGTGGATGTGTCCACCAAGAACCATGGCACCAGTCATTTCAATAAAAAGTGCAAATGCCATAAAGCGTGTTCCGATTCCTGCAATAAGTCCGATACTGCCAACAAATTCAGCTAAAATAACTAATGTGGCCAGGATAAAAGGCATTCCCATCGATTCGAAAAACCCGACTGTTCCGGTAAAACCGTAACCGCCAAAAAGTCCAAGAGCTTTTTGCATTCCGTGAGGTAAAATTGCGATACCCAATGCAAGACGTACTAAAAATAATGACCATGATTGTTGGTCGGTTGCGAAGAATTGTTTAATTGCTTTCATTTTGTTTTTGTTGTCTAAAGTCAAAGGTCAAAAGACCAATGACAGGGTTATTATTTAATTTTAATTGTTTAATGATGGCTGTTAACTGATCACTGCATCGGTATTTCCATTACCAGTAATTTTGTGAGGCTCTCTGCAGCTATTTCTATTGATTCTGTTTCATTAACACCTAATCCATCTCTTCGGTTCAGTTTTTGTCCGGCAACTGTTACATTTCCTTCAATCACAAAGAAGTAAACCCCGTTTTTCTTGTCTTTCAGTTCATATTTACCTTCCCAACCTTCGGATAAATCACCCAAATAGAACCAGGCATTTTGATGAATCCAAACTCCCTGATCATTGGGATTTGGCGAAAGAATCTGATATAATTCATCGGGTTTTTCGATGTCGGCAAGCGAAATCTGATCGTAATGCGGTGTTACATTCTTTTTATTTGGCAAAATCCAGATTTGAAGAAACTGCGTTTCCTTGTCTTTGTTTTTATTGAATTCACTGTGAAAAATACCGGTTCCGGCACTCATAACCTGAATTTCACCTGTACTGATAACGCCATGATTCCCCATGTTATCCTTGTGTTCCAAATCACCGAAAAGTGGAATGGAAACTATTTCCATATTGTCGTGCGGATGAGTTCCGAAACCTTCGCCCGCAGCTACACGATCGTCGTTCAAAACCCGTAATGTTCCAAAATGTACTCGTTCGGGATTATAATAATTGGCAAAACTAAATGTGTGATGCGTATCGAGCCAACCGTGATTAGCGTGTCCGCGAGTTTCGGATTTATGCAATATTGTTTTCATACTATGTTGTTTTTTATTGAAAATTTTTTTTCAATTTGATACGACAAAGGTACGGCGATAAAATGCCGCTTGAAGTAATGAAATCAGGTGAATGATTGCAAAAATCAGGACTGGCGTGTTAAAACACGAAATTCGGATGGAGTTTGACCGGTAATTTTTTTAAAAAAGTTGTTGAAATGAGCAGATTCTTCAAAACCAAGTTCGTATGCCAGCTCTTTATTGCTGATATTGCTGAATAACAACGAACGTTTGGCTTCTATAATCAACTTGCTTTGAATATGATCTTTGGCAGATTTACCAGTAAGATTTTTCACGGTTTTATTCAAATAATCGCTGGAAACAGCCAACTTGTCAGCATAATCAGAAACCATGTGAGTTGCTGCATATTGTTTATTCAACGATTGTTTGAAAGTGCGAAGAATGTGATTGCTTGTTTCTATCAATTGGGGGTTATTCCTTTTGCGTAAAGTACAATGGTTATTGCTTTGTATCAGAAAAATTTTCACCAACGAACCTACTGCTTCCAATGTATAGGTTTCGAGTGATTGTGCAAAGTGGGCCATCTGAGCAATCAGATTTTGGTAAACAGGCAAATCATTTTCATTGATTGGCAATGGCGGCGTCTGTCCGTAATCGTTGAAAAGATAAATATCGTTTATCATCTTTTCGGGAATAGAATTGGCAATCAGGAATTCTTCGGTGAAGGTAATCACCCAACCAATAGGTTCAGTCGTCAGAATTAGCTGATGCATCTGTCCCGGTTGAATAAAATAAATGGTTCGGTCTTCAACTTTATATTTAGTAAAATCAACAAAATGAGTTCCTTCGCCTTTTTCAATAAAAATGATAGTATAATAATCGTGCCGATGCGGACTATCGGGAGCTCCATTTGAATTCAGGTAAATATCTTCCATTCGTTTCAAAGCAAAACCGGAATAATTTTGGGACATTTCCGAAAAAGCGTAGGTTTTTATGTCTTTATGGATGAGATTCATAGTTGCAAAGATAGTTAAGTTTACATCAAAACAACGAAGTTGAGTCAGTCTTTGTTTTGACATTACTTAAAAGATTGTCAATTATCTATATCTGCTCCAATATTTCTTTGGAGCACTTTCAGCTTTTCTGGGAGTGTTTTCCTGTTTCTTTGGAGAACCTGATGCTTTCAGAAAAGTTGAAGTTGAACTTGTGTTTGTTTGTTGTCTTTTGTTGGGATTTGGCGGACGACTATTTTGTTTGGGTTTTGCTTTTGATTTTCCTTCAACAGGCAGATTTTCAGCAGGAAAAGGGTGATTATTCACCACTGGAATCTGAATGGAAATCAGTTTTTGGATATCGCGCAGATATTCAAGCTCTTCCACATCGCAAAAAGAAATGGCTTTCCCGTCCAATCCTGCTCTGCCCGTCCGGCCAATACGGTGAACGTAGGTTTCAGGAATGTTTGGAATTTCGTAGTTGATAACCAGATTCAAATCGTCAATATCAATGCCACGTGCAGCAATATCGGTAGCTACCAACACACGGGTGGAGCGTTCTTTGAAGTTTTGCAACGCATTTTGACGTGCATTTTGCGATTTATTTCCATGTATTGCTTCCGCTTTAATATGTGCTTTTACCAAGAATCGTTGTACTTTGTCGGCACCATGTTTGGTACGAGTAAAAACCAAGGCAGTAAGAATCGATTTGTCTTTCAGAATATGAATCAGCAAATCCTTTTTATTGGCAGCATCCACAAAATACATTTCCTGTTCTACTGTTTCAGCAGTTGTTGATTCGGGAGTAACTCGCACTTCTTCCGGATTTGTAAGAATGGTACTTGCCAACATCTGAATGGATTCAGGCATAGTAGCGGAGAAAAACAACGATTGACGCTTGGCAGGAATTAGTTTTATCAGTTTCTTTACATCGTGAATAAAACCCATATCGAGCATGCGATCGGCCTCGTCGAGCACAAAAATGCTCAGATCGTTTAGTTTTACAAAACCCTGATTTTGTAAATCGAGTAAGCGACCGGGCGTAGCAATCAGGATATCCACTCCGGCTTTCAGGGCGTGAACTTGTGGATTTTGTGGAACACCACCAAAAACCACAACATGACGGAAGTTCAAAAACCGTCCGTAAGCCGCAAAACTTTCGCCAATTTGGATGGCAAGTTCGCGTGTTGGCGTTACAATCAGCACTTTTATTTTGCGTGGAGTTCTTTCATTTCCATATTTTAACTGTAATTGTTGTAAAATGGGAATGGCAAAAGCCGCAGTTTTCCCAGTTCCGGTTTGTGCGCATCCTAATAAGTCTTTACCTTTAAGTACAATGGGAATAGAAATTTCCTGAATAGGAGTTGGTTGAGTATAACCTTCGTGTTGGAGAGCGTTTAAGATCGGCTCAATAAGATCTAATTTATCAAATGTCATAGAATATTTAACGCATCCGTTCTTCTTTCACAAGCTCAAACATTAATCTTGATGGAATACGATTTTGTGCAAAGGTACGGAAAATAAACCATGGAGGGAAAAACAGCTTTTTATTGGATTAATAATTTGCATTTATAATACTTGATTCTTTGATCTTGAGACTTTGAGATAAAAAAATAAGAAAACTAATCAAAGGGTAATTTCTTCACGCAAGGATTTGTCTTATGTGCAAAATTTAGAGTTTTTTAAAGATTAAAATTAGAATTAATCGTAGTTGACCAATTAAAATGTTTAATTTTGCACCTTAAAACAAAAAATTAAAGAATAAATTCTTTAATAGGCTGTTTTTCAAATAATAATAAAATTTATCTTACTAAATTTTATATTTTCAATTCCAATCAGCATTGAAATTTAAAATGATCTTAAGTTTTTTAATATCAGTATATTTTCTTCAATTATCTACTTTGAAAATGCATATTCATTATTATGTATCTTCTTGAGGACTCACCATCCTTTTTAATATTGTTATTTTCGAAGGTCTAAAATCATGATTCTAAGTTTTTTTTAAGAAAAATTCTAAAATAACATATTGAAACATGACTAATTAATACCGAATACAAAACAACTCATCATCGCTTCAACAAGTAAATTTTTCAAATGGTATTATCCACAGATAAGCTTCAAAATGCAACTAACATAATCATCTGATAATCAAAATTTTAAATAAAAAAATAATGAGTAATGCTGATACCGTATCAACGGATATTTTAATTATTGGGGGCGGACCTTCCGGTTTAGCCACATCCATTCATTTGGCTGACATCTTAAAACAAAAAGGCTTAAACCATAGAATATTACTGATTGAAAAAGGAAGTTCTATCGGTAGCCACATTTTGTCGGGTGCTGTAATTAAAACCGATGTTTTCAAAAGTCTTTTACCGGATGTTGATTTCAGTGAAATTCCTTTCAATGCACAAGTCACAACTGATGCTACCGTTTTACTAAGTGAAACAGGATCGTTGAAATTGCCGTTTCATGTGCCCTATATGAGCAACAGCGGTAATTATACGGCTTCCTTAGGCCAAGTATGCCGTTATCTTGCTAAAAAAGCCGAAGAAAAAGGCGTGGAAATCTATCCCGGATTTTCAGTAAGTGAAATTCTGTACAAAGATGGAAAAGTGATCGGTGCTAAAACCATCGATACCGGTGTGGACCATCAGGGACAACAACTTGAAAACTTTCAACCCGGAACTCGCATTGAAGCAAAGCTGACCATATTTGCCGAAGGTACCCGGGGCAGTCTGGCTAAAAAACTGATTCAGAAATACGATTTGGAGAAAGGTAAAAATTGCCAAATTTATTCGTTGGGCGTAAAAGAATTATGGAGTGTACCCGAAGGCAACATCAAACCGGGCGAAGTGTACCACACCATGGGTTATCCGCTTAATTTGAAAGAATTCGGCGGTGGATTCGTGTACGGGTTGAACGATAATAAAGTAGCCGTTGGGTTGGTGGTTGGACTGGAATACGAAGATCCGACTTTCGATACACACGATGCATTCCAGGCATGGAAAACAAATCCGTTTATCGCTAAATTCCTAAAAGGTGGAAAATTAGTGGAATACGGTGCAAAAACATTGCCTGAAGGTGGATGGTATTCTATTCCGAAATTATGCACAGATAATGCACTGATTGTAGGCGACAGCGCCGGATTAGTTGCTATGCCTGCATTAAAAGGAGTTCATTTGGCCATTACATCCGGTATGCTGGCAGCCAAAACAGCTGCATTGGCATTGACCAAAAACGATTTCTCCGAAAAAACACTTTCAGCTTATGAATCGTCTATCAAAGACAGCGTGATTTATAAAGACTTGTATCCGGTTCGGAATTTCAGACAAGCATTCTCGAAAGGGTTACTTATTGGCGGATTGAATTTTGGAACCCTTCTGATAACAGGCGGTGCCGGATTCTTCGGAAAACTGAAATCGCACCCCGACAAAGACGCTACTAAAACATTGAGCGAATTTAAAGGAAAACTTTTCAAAGAAAGATTTAAAGGCAAACTGGAATTCGATAAAGTGCTTACTTTTGATAAAGTTACGGATGTTTATTTTTCAGGAGTTAATCACGATGAGCAACAGGTTCCTCATGTGAAGATTAATAATCCCGAGTCATTTAATGCCATTAATATCAAACAATACGGTGCTCCGTGTCAGTTTTTCTGTTCTTCGGAAGTGTATGAACTGCATACGGATAAAAACGGTCATCAGGAATTGCGTATACATGCCGAAAACTGCATGCATTGCAAGACCTGCGATATTAAAACACCGGGCGATGGAATTACCTGGTCGGTGCCAAATGGTGGTAATGGTCCTGATTTTCAAAATATGTAGACCCCCAACCCCCTAAAGGGGGCTTTGGTAACTTTATGAACTTTCTAACTTTCTAACTAATTAAAACAATGGCTCTTACAATTATAAGTTTAATAAAACAAGTTCCCCTCGCCACCGAAATGCGGATGGGTGAGGACGGTTTGATGGATAGAACAAAAGCTAAGTCGATTATTAATATCGACTGCCAGTTTGGTCTTGAAGCCGGATTACAACTCAAAAAACAATATCCTGATGCCCGCTTGATTGCCTGCTCCATGGGACCGGGATCTTTTGAAGTGGCTCTACGCACCGCTATATCAATGGGTTACGACGAAGCATTTCTTCTCTCCGACCGTAAATTAGGCGGTAGCGATACCTATGCCACCGGCTTGGCAATATCTACCATGCTAAAACATTTAGGTTTCACAAAAGATTCAAAAGAACCTTTTATCGTTCTCGCCGGCCGTCAAACCAGCGATGGTGATACCGCTCACGTACCTTCACAAGTTGCTGAAAGCTTAGGTATTCCGCAGGCAACTTTTGTAGAAACTGTAAAAGCCGATGGTGAAGGGAATGTGATTGCAAAACGTATTATCGAAGGCGGTTACCAAATGATGAAACTGCCTATGCCTTGTGCCATTTCGTTGACTCCAACCGGAATTCCTCCACGTAAACCTTCACTTACAGGAGCAATAAAAGCACGCAACGCTAAAATTACTGTTTTCGGAATTGACGATATCGGACTTGGAACTGAGAAAATCGGTTTAAGCGGATCGCCAACTATTGTGGCTAACGTGATAAATATCGTCAGCGAAAGAGCTCCAATTACCTTGTCGGAAGGACATAATGAGTCAGCTCTTGTCGACAGTTTGATTGCCAACATGAAGAAAGGTGGAAATGTATTGGAGAAAAAAGATACAGTTGAGAAAAAGATTTCTGAAACTCCTGATTTTCCTTATTACGACAACCGGAACGGAGCAAAAGGTATTATTACCTGGGCTGAAATTGCCAACGGAAAAATTGTCCGTCCTTCGCTCGAATTACTTACTCCGGCACATAAATTAGCCAATGAATTAGGAAATGATACCAAAATCATGACCTTGTTGATTGGTAAAAATGTGAAAGATCAGGCACAAACCTTGTTTGAACATGGTTCGGATGAAGTAATCGTTGTGGAAAATGACAAACTGGAAGAATACTTAGTGCTTCCGTTCTCATCTATTTTCGAACAAGTTATCAAAGAACGTAATCCAGAAATTGCACTTTTTGCAGCTACAACTTCCGGTCGTGAACTGGCTCCGCGTATCGGTATGAAAACCGGTAGTGGTGTTACGGCTGATTGTACCGGACTCGAAATTGGTGAATATATTAACCGCAAAGAAAAAGTGATCAACAAACCGATTTTGCATTCGCGTCGTCCGACTTACGGTGAAAGTAAACTGGCGACCATTTTAGGATTTGTTTATCCGCAAATTTCTACCGCTCGTGCAGGAACTTTCGAAGTACCGGCAAAAGTTGAAGGACGCACAGGAGTTATTTCATCTTTCGAACCAAAGCTTACAGAAGAAGAATTTAAAGTTGAAATTTTGAAAACGGTACGTGGCGAAGGCGGCCTTGTAAACCTGTTCGATGCTGATGTAATTGTTTCGGGTGGTAGAGGAACTACCGGCGACGGATTGGAATTGATCAAAAAACTGGCTGAAGCATTGAAGGCACAAGGTGTAAAAGCCGAATGGGCTTGTAGCCGTGTGGTGGTGGACGAGGGTTTCTCGGAATATGCACGTCAGGTTGGACAAACCGGTAAAACAGTTCGCCCAAAATTATATATCGCAGTGGGAATTTCAGGAGCTATCCAACATCTCGCCGGTATGAAAGAATCCGAAAAAATCATTGCTATCGATCATAACCCGAAAGCTTCTATTTTCCATTTTGCTGATTTTGGTATTTTGGGAGAATATACCGACATATTACCGGAATTGATTGAACGCGTGAAAGGCGGATTTACCTTTGGAATTGAACCCGTAAAGGCTTAAAAACTTACTGAAATTGCAAAAAGAGTTGTACAAGTTTTAAACCTTGTGCAACTTTTTTTGTGTTTTATCCATTTAATACCGATTGCACAAACAATATAGTCCAATTTCGACTCCCGTCAAGTCGGGACAAGTTCGTCTTATTGTTCTATTTGTTTGTATGCATCGGCATTAACAACAGTAGACATTTAAAACAGATTGGACTGTTTTAAATGTACAGTTGGTATAACTTTATATCACAACTTTCAATCATTCTAAATTAAGAACTTGTTGTCAAATATTTGCATAAATTTGATATTGTCAGAAATTTTCTGTGTAATTTTGACAAGCAATTTATATTTAGAGTTTAATTTTTATTATCATGCTTCAAGAAAAGAAAAAAGTTGCGTTGATTTCAGTGATTGCAGCCGTATTTATTACGGGTTTTAAATTGGTAATCGGATTGTTAACCGGCAGTTTGGGTATTCTGTCCGAAGCTTTACACTCAGGACTCGATATGGTTGCGGCCATAATAACCTATTTTTCAGTCAGAGTTTCCGACAGACCCGCGGATATGGAACATAATTACGGACATGGTAAAGTTGAGAATCTTTCGGCACTAATCGAAACC